>JACCSC010000400.1 GCA_013813215.1 Geodermatophilaceae bacterium
CCGAGGCGAGTGGTTCTCCCACTGGGAGATCGTGACCAGCGACCCGGACGGCACGAACGAGCAGATCCTGACCGTGCCCGGACAACCCGGCTACGAGGACCGGGCGCCGCAGTGGTCCCCGGACGGGGAGATGATCACCTGGATGGCCCAGGAAAACGAGCCGTGCTGCGGCGACTGGGACATCTGGGCGATGAACGAGGACGGGTCGGGAAAGACCAACCTCACCAACTTCGGCGGCGACCCGTACGGCGACATGTTCCCCTCGTGGTCCCCCGACGGGACAGAGATCCTCTTCCAGTCCAACCGTGACTCCGGCTGGTACATGGACCTGTTCGCGACGCCGGCGCCGACGGTGCTCCCGCCGGCCCTGCAGGCATCGGCCGCCCCCCGGCTGCGCCAGGTCACCCAGGGCGCCGGCGAAGACGCCGGCTGGGCTCCTGGTGAGGACCCCGGCGGCCGGCTGAGCGTGTTCGTCGGCGGCAAGGGCAGCGGCGGTGTCCGCAGCAACGCGGCCGCTGCAGGGATCTACTGCGTGACCGCCGACGCACTTCCCTCCGCGGAGGCGGCCGGAGCGTCCGACTGTGTGGAGGACTACGCGCCGGGCACCCGGGTCCGCCTGGTCGTCCGGGCCGCGGCCGGCTCGGTCTTCACCGGCTGGCGCGGAGCGTGTGCCGGTACGGCGACGGCCTGCTGGGTCACCGTCGGGCCGGACACCCGGGTGCGGCGGTGCTCCAACCGCAGCGCTAGCTAGCTCTGGACGGCGTACGCCGACGGCACTACCGTTTCGTCCGTTCTGCGAGTCTCGCCTCAGACGTCCGGGTATGGGTGGTGTTCGCGTGACCGTCGAGCGCGTCTACTTCTTCAGCGGTAGCGGGTACGTCCGTTTCGACGTGGCGCTGAACGGCGTACTCCCGGTGTACCCGCTGGACATCGCGTCCCAGTGGCCCGGGCTGTTCGGCGCGGACATCGGCGCCGCCGTGGTGTGGGGCGACAAGGTCTACTTCTTCCGTGGCGGCGAGTACTGCCGCTACGACGTGGCCGCCAACGTCACCGACCCGGGCTACCCGAAGCCGATCGGACCGAACTGGCCGAACGTCGCCGGCAGCGGCTTCGAGAACGGCATCGACGCCGCGGTGAACTGGGGCAACGGCAAGGCGTACTGGTTCAAGGGCGACCAGTACATCCGGATGGACGTCGCCACCAAGAGCATGGACTCGGGCTACCCCAAGCCGATCACCGGCAACTGGCCCGGTGTCGCGGGCACCGGCTTCGAGCACGGCATCGACGACGCTATCGACTACGGCAACGACAAGGTCTACTGGTTCAAGGGCGACCAGTACCTACGGATGGACGGCGCCACCAAGTCCGCCGATCCCGGCTATCCCAAGCCGATCGCCGGCAACTGGCCAGGGGTCTACGGCTCGGTCATCGGGGCCGCGGTGGAGTGGCCGGTGACGACACCCACGCCCCCGCCGCCGCCCAGCCGGTTCGTCCGCCGCAGCGTCTGGGGACTGAACGCGCAGGGCGTGTGGGACCCGGCCACGTTGGCCTACGCCCAGGCTGTCCAGCTCATGCAGTCCCGGCCGATCAGCGACCCGACGAGCTGGGCCTACCAGGCGGCCATGCACGACAGCTACGGCACGGCACCGGCCGGCGCGCCGTGGCGGCAGTGCCAGCACGCCAGCTGGTACTTCCTGCCGTGGCACCGGATGTACGTCTACTACTTCGAGCGCATCGTCCGGGCCGCCGTGGCCAGCGCCGGCGGGCCGGCCGACTTCGCGCTGCCCTACTGGAACTACGACGCCGGGGGAACGTCGAGCTCGCTCCCCCCGCCGTTTCGCGAGCCGACCCTCCCCGACGGCAGCGCCAACCCGCTGTCCCTGGCCGCCCCGCAACGGGCGGCCGGAGTGGCCGGCGGCGCGGGTCTGACCAGGACGTCGAGCCGCCTGGCCATGGCCCTGACCACGTTCATCGGCGACAGCTCGGTCGGCTTCGGTGGACCGCGCAAGACGAAGTCGGCGGCGTTCGACGGGGTGTTCGGGGGGCTGGAGTCGTTGCCGCACAACACGGTTCACGTGCAGATCGGGGGCACGTCCCCGCGGCCCCCGCACTGCGGGGAGGCGCTCATGACACAGCCGGCCTGTGCCGCCCTGGACCCGATCTTCTGGCTGCACCACTGCAACATCGACCGGCTGTGGAACCACTGGCTCGCTCAGGGTGGCGGGCGGGCGAACCCGAACGAGAGTGCCTGGCTGGACGAGTCGTGGACCTTCGCCGACGAGACCGGCGCGTTGGTCAGCGTGACGGTGGCGCAGGTGCTCAGCGGCGCGACCCAGCTGAACTACGAGTACGACGACCTGCCCGGCGTCTAGCGTCGAAGGGACGACCATGAGCAGCGAGGAGCGCCCGTGACGAGCAGCCGACCACCGGAGCTGGCCGCGGCCACCGAGCAGACGCTGACCGTCACCGGGTCGGCGGTAGCCGAGCTCGTGGTCCCCGGCGACGGCATCTCCATGCTGGACCAGGTGGCTCGGGGGTTCTCGACGGCGTTCATGACGGTGGAGAACATCACCGCGGAGGCCAACCCAGGCGTCGTGTTCGACCTGTACCTCAACATGCCACCAGGCCTGTCGGGCAGCCAGGCCGAGTTCTACTACACCGGCACGTTCACGCTGTTCGGAATCGAGTCGATGAACGACCCCGACCGGGCGCACGACGGCGCGACGGGGCTCCGGCACGCCTTCGACGCCACGGCCGTCATCCGGGCGCTGGCCCAGGAGAACGTCTGGGACTCCTCGGCGATCACCGTCACCGTCGAGCCGGTCCCGCCCCCCGGCGAGGAGTTTGCCGCGGTCGCGATTCCCGTACAGGTAGGCCGGATCGGGCTCTTCGTGACCCCGGATGACGCGCTTCCCGTCGCGTAGGGCAGAGCTGGACGCCTGGCTGGCCTGGCGCCCGGAGTGGTGGCTGGCCGCTGCGGCCGTGGCCGCCTGGGTGACGCTGCTCGGCCTGGCGCTGGCCGGCCGGTCGGCGCACGAGCTGTCCCAGCCGCTGGCCCTTCCGCACTGGACCCTGATGTCGGTGGCGATGATGCTGCCGCTGACCTTGCCCGCGGCCCGGCACGTCGGGCGGAACAGCATGCGCCGCCGCCGGGTCCGGGCGATGAGCCTGTACGCCGCGGCGTACGTCCTGGTGTTCGTCGGCTTCGGTGTGGTGGCGCTCGCCGCGGTGGCGCTGGCCGAGCCGTCGCCGGCGCTGCTGGTTCCGGCGGTGCTCCTGGTCGCCGCGGCCTGGCAGCTGTCGCCGTACAAGCGGCGGGCCGTGCTGGCCTGCCGGCGGACGGTGCCGCTGCCGCCGGTCGGCCGGCGGGCCGACACAGCGTCGCTGCGCTTCGGGCTGCTGCAGGGCTGGCGCTGCCTGGTCTCCTGCTGGCCGGTGATGCTGCTCATGGCGGCGGCCGGGCACCTCCACCTTCTCGTGATGGCGGTGCTGACCGTCGGGCTGCTCGTGGAGGAGCGCAGCCGTCGGACCGCGGAGCTGCTGCGGCCGGGCGCGCTGGCCTTCGCCGCCGCCGCCGTGGTGCTCGCCGTCAGCGGCTGACCACCCGGCTCGTGCCAGGGTGAGGCATGACGCTGAGCCCCGAGGAACGCGCCGTCGTCGAGACGGCCCGCGACTTCGTGGACCGGGAGGTCCGGCCGGTGGTGCGCGAGCTGGAGCACGCCGACACCTACCCCGCCGGGTTGATCGCGCAGATGGCCCGGCTGGGCATCTTCGGACTGCGGGTCCCGGTGCCGTACGGCGACGCGCCGGTGTCGATGCCTTGCTACGCGCTGGTCACCGCGGAGCTAGCTCGTGGCTGGATGAGCCTGGCCGGGGCCATGGGAGGGCACACCGTCGTCTGCGATCTGCTGGCCCGGTTCGGTAGCGACGAGCAGAAGCAGCGCTTTCTCCCCCGGCTGGCTACCGGGGAATTGCGCGCCACGATGGCGCTCACCGAGCCCGGCGGTGGCTCGGACCTCCAGGCGATGACCACGAGGGCGGTGCGGGACGGCGACGGCTACGTCGTGACCGGGACGAAGACCTGGATCACGAACTCGCGGCGCAGCGGCCTGATCGCGCTGCTCGGCAAGACCGACCCGGCGGCGGATCCGGCGTACCGCGGGATGTCCATCCTGCTCGTCGAACCGGGTCCGGGCCTGACCGTCTCCCGCGACCTGCCCAAGCTCGGCTACAAGGGGGTCGAGAGTTGCGAGCTCTCCTTCGACGGCTACCGCGCGCCGCTCGAGGCGGTGCTCGGCGGCGAGGAGGGCCGCGGCTTCGGGCAGATGATGAAGGGTCTGGAGACCGGCCGGATCCAGGTCGCCGCCCGAGCGCTGGGCGTGGCGCAGGCGGCGTTCGACGACTCGCTGCGTTACGCGCAGGAGCGGGAGAGCTTCGGCGTTCCGATCTGGCGGCACCAGTCGATCGGCAACTACCTGGCCGACATGGCGACGAAGGTGACCGCGGCCCGCCAGCTCATCCTGTACGCCGCCGAGCGCGCCGAGTCCGGGCAGCGCTGCGACCTCGAGGCGGGGATGGCCAAGCTGTTCGCCTCGGAGACGGCGATGCAGGTCGCGCTGGACGCCGTACGCATCCACGGCGGCTACGGCTACTCCACCGAGTACGACGTCGAGCGCTACTTCCGCGACGCGCCGCTGATGATCGTCGGCGAAGGCACGAACGAGATCCAGCGCAACGTCATCGCGGCGCAGCTCGTGGCCCGCGGCGGGCTGGGCTTCGACCCCAGCTGACGGCTCAGCCCATGGACAGGCCGGGCAGGCGGACCTGCAACCGGCCGTCCTCGACCCGCACCTCGAACGCCGGCTGCGGCGCGGTGGCCGGCCCGTGTACCACCGCCCCGTCCCGGACGCGGAACACCGAGCCGTGCCACGGGCAGGTCACGCACTGCTCGCCGTTGACGGTCGACAGCGAGCCCTCGTGCAGCGGACCCGACGCGTGGCTGCACCTGTCGATCATCACGGCGACGTCGGTGCCGCGGCGCAGGACGAACAGCTCGACCTCCTCGACCCGACGCAGCGTCGGGCTGCCGTCGGGCAGCTCCTCGACCGGGCCGATGTCAGACCAGCCCGGCGGCGCGATCTCAGCGTGCGGTACTGCGTGGCTGGGACCGGCGGCCTGCCGGTAAGCCAGGTGCCCGCCGACCGTCGCCGCGGCACCGGCCAGGGCGTAGCCGGCGTAGGCCAGTGACCGACCCAACCCGTGCCGACCCCTGGCCCGAGCGACCAACGACCCGACGTACAGCCCGGAGGCGACGACGTTGGCCGCCGCGTGCGCCAGGCCGGTCCGCTGCTGCTGGGTGTCCTGCTGCGACCAGTCCGCCCACCCGGCGGCCACCGCCGGCACCGCGCCGGCCAGCCCGACGCCGATCAGCAGTCCGGCCGCGCGCTGTTGCCCGGGAACCGCGTCCAGCACGGCGGCCGACGTCCAGGCGCCGACCGGCACCTGCACGAGGACCGGATGCAGCGGGTGGCCCAACCAGACCCCGTGCAGGAAGTCGGTGACGCGCTGGTCGGCCAGCAGCGTCTCGAGCACCGGCTTGATCCGCTCTGCCACCGCATCCAGCCCGGTCGCGTTCTCCAACCGGTCGATCTGATCGAAAGGCCACATGCCCGGTTTCTACCCTGCACCGTGACGTCGGTAACCCGCGGGTGTGGCCCGGCGGGCACGCGGGTAGGCCTGGGGTAACCGAAGCCGACTGGTAGGAGCGTGCCGTGAAGGCGTTGACGTGGCAGGGCAAGCGCGACGTACAGGTCCAGGAGGTGCCGGACCCGCGGATCGAGCAACCGACCGACGCGATCATCAAGGTGACGTCCAGCGCCATCTGCGGCTCGGACCTGCACCTGTACGAAGTCCTGGGCGCCTACCTCACGCCGGGAGACATCCTCGGACACGAGCCGATGGGCATCGTCGAGGAGGTCGGGAGCGAGGTCACGCAAATCGCGCCCGGTGACCGGGTGGTCGTCCCGTTCAACATCTCCTGCGGGAACTGCTGGATGTGCAGCCGCAAGCTCTTCGCGCAGTGCGAGACGACGCAGAACTACGACCAGGGCAAGGGCGCGTCCCTTCTGGGCTACACGTCGCTGTACGGCCAGGTGCCCGGCGGGCAGGCGGAGTACCTGCGCGTGCCGCAGGCCCACTTCGGCCCGATCAAGGTCCCGGGCGACCACTCGGACGACCGCTTCCTGTACCTGTCGGACATCCTGCCGACGGCGTGGCAGGCGGTGGCGTACGCCGACGTTCCCGAGGGCGGCTCGCTGGCCGTGCTGGGACTCGGGCCCGTGGGCCAGATGGCGGTTCGGATCGCCCGCCACCTCGGCGTCGAGGAGGTGTTCGCCGTCGACAGCGTCCGGGAGCGGCTGGCCCTCGCCGTGCGGCACGGCGGTACCCCCATGGACATGAACGACATCGACGACGTGGCCGAGGCGCTCCTGCAGCTCACCGACGGTCGTGGCCCGGACAGCGTCATCGACGCCGTCGGCATGGAGGCACACGGCGGCGTCGGCTCGGTCATCGGCAAGGCCGCGCAGGCCGCGGTCGGCGTGCTTCCCGACGCAGTGGCCCGGCCGGTGATCGACAAGTTCGCCATCGACCGGATGGCCGCTCTGCACACCGCGATGAAGGCCTGCCGCCGTGGCGGCACGGTTTCCATCAGCGGGGTGTACGGCGGGGAGATCGAGCCCATGCCGATGATGGAGATGTTCGACCGCGGCCTGCAGATCCGGATGGGCCAGGCACACGTCAAGCGGTGGATCGACGACATCCTGCCGTTGGTGGTCGATGACGACGTGCTCGGCGTCGAGGACCTGGCCACCCACCGGCTGCCGCTGGCCGAGGCGCCGCACGGCTACGACATCTTCCAGCGCAAGGAGGATGACTGCATCAAGGTGATCCTGCAGCCGTGACCTCGGTTCTGGTCACCGGTGGATCCAGCGGGATCGGCCGGGCCGCAGCGCTGCGTTTCGCCGCCCGCGGCGACCGGTTGGCGCTGGTCTCCCGCTCGGCGGCGGCCCTGGCCCAGGCGGCCGAGGACTGCCGCCGGGCGGGGGCCGTCGAGGTGTTGACGCTGACCGCAGACGTCGCCTCACAGCGGGAAGTCGAGGCGGCGGTCGACGCGGCGATCGAGGCGTTCGGCGCGCTCGACGTCTGCGTGCACGGGGCGGCCGTGGCGGCGTACGGCCGTTTGGACGACGTCCCCGCCGAGGTGTACGACCGGGTGCTCGACGTCAACATCAAGGGCACCGTGCACGTCGCCCGAGCCGTGCTGCGGCACTTCCGCTCTGAGCAGGCTGGGGTGCTGATCCTGGTCGGGTCGGTGGTCGGCCGGATTTCGGCGCCCTACCTGTCGGCGTACGGCGTCTCGAAGTGGGCCATCCGGTCCCTCGCCCGAACCCTTCATCTGGAGGCCCGCGACCTGCCCGGTGTGCACGTCTGCGAGGTGTGGCCCGGCGGGGTGAACACGCCGGTGTACGAGCAGAGTGCGACGTACGCCGGGCGCAACGGCCGGCCACCCCCGCCGGTGGTGTCCGCCGACCGGGTGGCGGAGGTGATCGTGCGCACCGCGAACCGGCCGAAGCCTCGAACCGGTGTCGGCTGGGCCAACCCGCTCATGATGTTCGGGTTCGCCGCGCTGCCCGGCGCCTACGACCGGCTGGTCGGGCCGTTGATGCTCCGGTTGGGTATCGCCGGCCCGCCGGTCGCCTCCCACCCAGGCAACGTGCTCGACCCGCAGCCGGCCGCCGAGCGGGTGGACGGTCCGTGGCGAGGCTGGCTCGGACTGCGCTCCCGCTGATGGCCGACGTCGCGATCTTCGACCTCGACGGAACGCTGGTGGACAGCACGTACCACCACGCGCTGGCCTGGTATCGCGCGTTCCGCGGGCAGGATCTGACACCGCCGCTGTGGCGGATCCACCGGGCCATCGGGATGGGTGGTGACCGGCTCGTGGCGGCGGTGTGCGGCCAGGAGGTGGAGGACCGGTACGGCGATGACGTGCGGTCGGCCTGGGAGTCGAGGTTCGACGAGCTGATCGACGAGGTCTCGGTCCTCGACGGGGCGCGCGAGCTGGTGGCCGCCGTGCACCAGCGCGGCCTCAAGGTGGTGATCGCCAGTTCGGGCAAGCCCGCGCACGTCGAGCACTACCTCGGGTTGCTCGACATCGATGACCTGCTGGCCGCGTCCACCGACGCCGAGGACGCCGACGCCTCGAAGCCCGCGCCGGACCTGCTGCAGGTGGCACTGGACCGGGTCGGCGGCGGCCGGGGGGTCTGCATCGGTGACGCCACGTGGGACTTCGAGGCGGCCCGCACGCTGAACATGCCCGGCCTCGGCGTACTGACCGGCGGGTTCAGCGAGCGGGAACTCCTGGACGCGGGCGCCGGGCAGGTCTTCCACTCACTACCCGAACTCACCGCGGGGCTGGACCGCACGCCGCTGGCCGGCCGGTGAACTCGCCTCGGCCGAGCAGCGCGCGCAGCGTCTCGGCGTTGCGGACGGCGTACCCGTGCCCGTCGTTGTTGAAGTAGGCGTAGACGTCCAGCCCCTGCGCGGCATACTCCCCGATCCGGGCGGCCCACCACTGCAGGTCGGCGTCGGAGTACGACCCGGCGTAGAGGTGCTCGGTGTCCGGGCCGTGCAGCCGGAGGTAGACGTACGGCGCCGTCACCCGCAGCACGCAGGGCAGCTTCGCGCCGCTCATCACGCAGTACGCCGCGCCGTACTCGGCCAGCAGCGCGAAGACCGCATCGTCGTACCAGCTCGGATGCCGCAGTTCCACCGCGACCGGCAACCACGGCGGCAGCAGGGACAGGAAGTAGCGCAGCCGTTCGTCGTCACGCTCGTGGTCCGGGCGGAGCTGGACGAGCAGGATCGCCCGGCGCTCGCCCAGCTCGTGCCAGCCGGCGCTCATCCGCTCGACCCAGAGGTCGGGGTGCAGCAGCCGCTTGGCGTGGGTGAGGCCGCGGGCGGCCTTGACCGACATCCGGAAGCCGTCGGGGAGTCGCTGCCGCCAGGAGGCGAAGCTGACCGGGCGCGGCCACCGGTAGAAGCTGCTGTTCAGCTCGACGGTGTCGAAGCGCCGCACGTAGAGCTCGAGGCGACGCCCCGACGGGGTACCGGGTGGGTACAGCACGTCCCGCCAGTGGTCATAGCTCCATCCCGACGTACCGATGTGGACGGCCATGGCTTCCTGCCTACCCGGCCGGGGCCGGCCAAGAAACTCGCCTACTCGTGTTGCCGCCGCGAAATCGTGGCCACGCAAAGATTCTCTTTCCGCTTGCCGATCCATCGACGGCGAGCCGCGACCATGTGGTCACGGAGCGAATCGGGATCACTGACGGATATCGCAATTCTCCGTTGGCGAGTACGTTCTCGAATGACACCGGGCGGCCCGCCTGGAGAGGTGTTGCTCGTGAGGAATCTTGTGCCGCGTGTGCTGGTCGTCGTCGCTGCGCGGGAGCCACGGCCCTGACCTTGTCGGTCGTACCGGCGCACGCGCAGGGGCTGCCACCCGGTGGTACAACACACCGCCGACGCCCTACTCGGACTCCGGTGAGTTCGACCCGGAGTGTGTCGACCTCGACCTGACGGTCGAGTATGAAGTCAGCGGCGTGTACTCCGAGCGGAACGTCCTCGGATCCGGTGGCAAGCCTTCCTCTTCAAGGACTCGTTCCACTTCGACGAAGTGTGGCGGGAGGACACCTCCGGCGACGTGCTCCTCAGGATCCGGGATGCGTACGTCCTCGAGGAGATTGCTGTGGAGAGGGTGCGGAAGTCCGAAGTACCTCCCGGGCTGATCCCCGACGAAGGCTTGGTCGGGCCGATATTTCCGTTCACCCAAACCGAGACCGGATCCGACGTCGTCCGGGACGCCGACGGAGACGTTCTGTACCTGACGGCCGGCGAACTCACGTTCAAGCACCTCTTCGACAGTCTCGGTGACTCCCAGCCCGGCGGCACCACGCTCGCGTTCGAGCTCGTCAAGGTGGTCGGTCCCCACCCGCTGCTCGATGTGGACCTCTGCGACGTGGCCGCGAAGCAAACGGCCTGACCAGGTGGTGGCCTCGGTCAGCTGGCGGTGAGGCAGTTCGCCGCACGGATAGTCGCGGGTATGAGCGTCGACATCGTCATCGAACTCCCACCGCGCGAAGAACCCCCGTCGCCGGATTCCCGTGCAGTGCATCGGGACCGCCGCCGCCCGGCGCCCCGCGCCGCTCACGGCCGCTGCCCTCGGCAGCGTCCTGGCGGCCGAGGCCGGCCGGCGGGTGTGCCCGCATGCGCCTACACCACAGGACGGCGATGTCCAGCTCCATGACTGTGAGCGCGTGACGCGCCCCCGCTCAGCCGTCCGGCGTGGTGAGAGTGACGCAGCACCGGTGTGGCGCGGGGTCCAGTCCGGCCTGCAGGTCGTGCACTCCGAGGTGCTGGAGCATCGCGGTGATCAAGTCCAGGTTCAGGCCGCAGACGAGTTCGGTGTGGTCGCGGGCCAGCGTGTGAAAGGGACAGTTCGACAGCACGATCGTGTCCTCGTGCACGTGCGGCTCATACCCCCGCAGGGCTAGTACGTGGGCCACCTCGCTCAGGGTGCAGCGAGATTGTCCCGCCGCCCGCGGCGCCGTGGAGGCGGCAATCTGGTGCCCAGCCTCGATGGCCGACCGTCGTACCGCGTCCAGCACGGGCGTCCCCTCGCGCGTCGAGGTTTGCGAGTTCGTCCCGCCGTTACGGATGAGTTCCGAGGGCGGAGCCGACCAGTGAGCGGCGGACCTGGTCGGCGTGCCGGTTCAGCTGCTCTACGTCGCAGTCCTGCGGGGAGCTGAGCGCGAACGCCTCGACCAACCGCTGGATCTGGGTGTCCATCCGGGCACGCAGCGCCGGCTGCCCGACCGCGGCGCCGACCTGCTCCACCAGCTCGAGGGTGCGGTGCAGCACCAAGGGGTGTTCGATCGCATACAGGCGCAT
>JACCSC010000412.1 GCA_013813215.1 Geodermatophilaceae bacterium
CGGCGGCGGGTTCGGCGCTTACAGCGGCGGTACGTCGAACTGTGGGTCGGTGTCCTGCACCAGATCGACCCGAGCCGAGCCGAGGCCGAGGCCCGGGCAGCCGCCCACGCGGTGTTCGGGTTGATCAACTCGACTCCGCACAGCGCCCACGCGCTGCCCCGAGCCCAGATGGCCGACCTGCTGGCGCGGATGGCGTCGGCCGCGCTGCTGTCCTGACCCGCCGGCGCTACGGTGAACTGGTCCCGACACGCCGGGCCAAGGTGGCCTGCGACAGCGTGTCGGGACCAGTTCTGCCGTCCAGGGGCTCTGCCGAGGGCGTCCGACTCCGCCTCAGCGACCGGCGTACGCCGCGAGCACGGCGAGCTCCCGCTCGGGCCGCAGCCCGGCCGTGCGGTCCCGGTCCAGCCCGAGTTCGCGCTCGTACTCCAGGGTGGCCACCGCTGTCTCGGCCACCGGCCGGATCTGCAGTCCGGCCGCGAGGGAGTCGGTCACATCCCGCGCGCCGAAGCCGGCGTACTCCGGCTGCGGCACCCAGAGCGGCAGGGAGTCCGGGCCGGCCCACGGGGCAACCGCGTGCTCCTCCAACACCGACCGCGGCACCCAGACCAGCTCCGCGTTCGAGCCGATCGCCGCGCCGATCCGGTGCAGCAGGTCACCCCAGGACAACGACGGGCAGACCGCGTCCAGAGTTCCCACCAGGCGCTGCTCGGCGGCGTCCACGATCCAGGCCGCGCAGTCGCGGACGTCGACGTACTGCACGAGATCGCCCGGATCGCCGGGCGCCAGCACCGGCCCCTCACCGGCCAACCGGGCCGGCCAGTAGCCGAAGCGATCCGAGCGATCTCCCGGCCCGACGATCAGCCCTGGCCGGCACACGAAGGACTGGTTGCCTACCGCCGCGCGGACCGCCTCCTCGCAGGCCACCTTGAGGTTTCCGTACTGCTCGATGTCCTCGTCGGCGCCCTCCGGCGCCGACGGCAGGATCGGGGCGGTGGCCGCCCGCTGGCCCGGCGTCCTGTTGTCGGCGTACACCGAGGCGGTCGAGACGTAGGTCCAGTGCCCGGCTCGGTCGGCCAGCGCGGCCAACGCGCGGCGGACCCGACCGACCGACAGCGACTCCACGTCGACGACGGCGTCGTACTCCTGGCCGGCCAGCTCCGTCAAGCCGTCGGGGTCGTCACGGTCGATCGTGACGAACTGAGCACCTTCCGGCGGCGACCCGGAACGGCCGCGAGCGGCACAGATCACCGTGTGGCCACGGCCGAGAGCATGCTCGGCGACCGCGCGCGACAGGAACACGGTGCCGCCGAGGACGAGTAGCCGCACCGGCTACACCGCCGGCAGGTCGAGGGTGAGCGCGTCCTCGGCCGCCGCTTCGAGGGTGGCGTCCTCGCCGGCGGCGGCCTCGTCGAGCCAGGCGACCTCGACGATCCGGACCATCGAACCGGACAGCTCGGAGGCGTAGGCACCGGCCACCAGCTCGCTGGGGCCACCCTCCAGTGGTACGCCGGAGCGCAACAGGTCGCTGACGTTGCCGGTGCCGCTGCTGTCTACCAGCGTGCGGAACTCCGTGGCCACCTCGTCGTCGGTGAGCTGAACCTCGGACACCGAGATCACTGCGGACGCGCCGTCCAGGTTCGCGGTGAACAGGGCGCGGGTGAGCCCGGTGCACGGGGTTCCGGCGAAGTACTCCGCGACCTGACCGTAGGAGTTGCTCACGCAGTCGGTATCGGCCCGGCTGGCCTGCAGCGTGTACGTCACGTCACCGACGACCTGGGTCTGCGGCGGCGGGGTGGTCGCCGAGGTGGTGGGAGAACCAGGGCTGGTCGCACCGGTGCTGCCCTGGCCGGTCGGGTTGGCGGCGCTGTCGTCGAGTCCACTGGCGTAGCGCACTCCGGCGACACCGGCGGCCACGACCAGCAGGACGGCCGCGACCAGGAACCACGGCGTCCGCCGCCTCGTCCGCTTAGCTGGCTTCGCGGTCCGGCCCTTCGGCGTACCGGGTTTCGACGCCTTCGGCGTACCGGGCTTCGACGCCTTCGGCGTACCGCTCGCCGCGGACGGGGGCGCGACAGGCGCGGGGCGCGAGGCCGGCTCGTCGTCGAACAGGTCGCTCAGCCCCACATCCCGTCCGGTGCCGTCCGTGGTCGCACCCGCTGCCGCGGCCGGCTCGGCGTCCTTCCGCCCCGGACCCGGCGCTCCTACCGAGACCGGCGCGGACACCGTCGGTGGCGGGGCAGCCGCGGTCCGGACTGCGCCCACCCGGGGTGTGGTGCTGAGCACGGCCCCCCGTTCGGCGCGCACGACGCCCGCCTGCGGGCGGCGCAGGACGTACGGGGAGTACAGGAAACCCTCGCCGTTCAATTCCTCCACCGACGGCCCGCGGCCCTGCAACCCGAAGATCGCCAAGGCGGCCCGGACGTCGGCTGTGGTCCACACCCGCCGATCGGCCTGGCCGCCGATGTTCGCGCAGTGCCGCAGGCCGGTGAGCACCTCACCGGCGTCGAGGCTGCAGGCCACCGGACCGCCGGCCGACCGGTCCCGAACCGAGGTGATCGACCCGTCGATCGCGGCCAGCCCCGGCGGCGAGCCGGGGTCCAGTCCGCCGGCGTCCAGGGTGGCGCAGACCAACTCGACCGCCTTGCGCAGCTGGCCGCTCGGATTGGCGCCGCCCCCGGTCAGACGCAGCACTTCCCCGCCGACGGTCCACACCCCCGTGGCGTGGGGACGCAGTTCGCCGGACTGCCGACCGCCCATGGCCACGGCCCGGACGACGACCACCGTCTCCGGCAGGAAGGCCACCGCATCGGCCTGCCGGCGCTGCATCGCACCCTCTACGACAGGGACGAAGACGGCGAGCCCGCCCAGCACGTTCGTGCCCGGCCCCAGCGAGGTGAGAACGTGGAAGAGTCGCCGCTCCGCGTCGGTCACGAGTTCGGTGGGTGCCAGACAGATCACCTGTCTCGACCTCCGCTCGACTCGCTGGAGCCAGCCCCGACCGGCAGCGCGGACGGGCTCCCGGCATTTGACGGTACGTCATCGCCTACGGTTCCCAGCCTCCCTGAACCGACGACACGACGCATTCTGTGCCGGCATCCGGATCGCTCAGGATCGCTGAAGGGTCGATCAGGGTCGCGGCGTCGCCCAGGCCGCCGTGGCCGGTCGGGCGAGCAGCCGCTCGAGCCCGAGCCATTGGACGTTGAAGGCGGCCGCGACAAGCGGCGCAGACCACCACGCCCAGGGCGGGACCACCGCCAGCTCCCCGCTGACCCAGGCTGCGGCGTAGGTGATCGCGACGACGCCGGGAGCGGCCAGCAACACCGGGAGCCGGTGGGTCACAGCGAGGTCGACCGCGATCGCTCCGGCGAGCAGCATGACCGGCAGCGCCGAGGGCGGGAAGTCCCCGGCCACGAGCAGGGCCCAGGCCACCGCCCGGTAGAGCAGGTACCCGGCGGCCACCGTGGTGGCGGCCCAGCGCAGGTTCGTCGTACGCCGGAGCACGAGCAGGGTGAACAGGCCGGCGCAGACCAGCCAGCTGGGGTGCACCCAGGACGGCACCGGCAGCATGAACTCCGCGGGGCTGCTGCCCTGTGCCCGGGCGAAGTCGAGCAGGATCGGCTCGGCGGTCGGCCGGCCGGACTCGAAGGCCCGCAACGACAGGACGCCGTACTCCTGGTGCTGGTTGGGGAAGAGCACGTTCTCCAGGAAGAACGCCCACAAGGCGAGGAGCACGACGTCGCGCCGCCGGCCGGACTCGGCGCCGAGGGACCATCCGCGCAGTACGCCGACCAGCATGACCGCGGTGCCCAGGTAGAGGACCGCGTGGGTCGGGCTCCAGCTGGTGATGTCCAGGCCGAAGAGGCGGTGGTTGACCAGGTCGAGCGGTACGGCGAACAGGAACAAGCCGATGCCCCACTGCATCCAGCGCAGCGCGATCCGGTCGACCCCGAAGCCGGTGTAGGTGTGAAAGACGACCAGCGCCACCACCAGCGCCGTACCCGCGCTGTTGAGCAGGTGCGGCGGCGCGAGGTCGTCGCGCAGCCACCGGAAATGCCACGACACGTCCCACGTCGAGCCGAGCACCTTCAGGGAGAAGGCGAGCAACCATCCGCCGTAGATCAGCCGCAGCTCGGACTGACTGGTTGCCCGCAGCACCGGGCCAGGACTCCAGTACGCCGCGCGCAGGTCAGCCAGCCGCGCCGTCAGGCTGCGGCGCGCAGCCTTGGCCACGTCAGCCGGGTACCCGCGTGGTCGCCGTGAGACGGCGCAGGGCTTCCCGCTGGCGCTGCACGCGGCGGCCGTACGGCGAGGCGTCGGCGTTCACGGCTTGCGCCTCGATCACGACGGTCGGGTCGGAAACGAACACTCCGGTCACCCGGACGACGAGATGCGCGGTGCTCGACAGGGCCAGCCACAGCCGGTCCTCGCGGTCCAGCCCGACGATCGCCGCACCGGAGGCCGGCAGCGCGTAGGGCTGACCGCTGCGGGTGACCTCGACCGGCAGCACCGTGTAAAACAAGACCTCCACACCGTCGCTCTGCGCACCCGGGTGGAGTGTCAGCGTGCCGCTGGCCTGCGCGGCCAGGACCTGCAGCGACAGCGCGACGGCGGCCCGCGGGGCGACACTGCTCGTGTTCACCAGGGCCCGCAGGTCCACGGCGATTCGTCTTTTGCCGGCCAGCCGACCGTCGGCGGTGAAGTCGCCGACGGCGAAGCCACGGCGCTGCTCGGCGGTCAGGCTGCGGCTGTCGAAAACCGTCGCGCGGTCAGGCGGCACCGGATGCAGGTAGTTGGCGAACGTCGAGGTGAAGACCTGGCTCGGCAGGACGTCGAAGTCACCCGCGTCCGCGCCGAAGTAGAGCAACCCACCAGCCGCGACCAGATCGCCGGCGGCCAACGAGCGCACATCCGGGAGCTGCGGGCGGCGGGCGCCGGGAATCGGGGTGGCCAGACGCAGCTGCGGCGCGACGAGATCGACCTCACCGACGGACTCCTCGCGGCGAATCCGCTCGTTGAGCACCGACAGCGAGGCCACCGTGGTCTCCGACTGCAGCCGGGTCTGGGCGTCACCCGCCTTGTTCCGGCTGCCGAGCCGCAGGGTGTCCCCCGGGTCGGCGGCGGCAGCGCCGGTCAGCGCGGGCGCGGCGAGCAGCCCGGCGGCTCCGGCCAGGACGGCCGCCGAGCGGCGGACGACGGTCCGCCGGTCCAGCCGTTCGGGGCCGGGCGCGCGAGACTCGACGGCGCGAGTCTCGACGGCATCCGGCTCGGGCATTCGATCATGGTGGCACCTGCCGGCGCTGCGACCAACCCCGCGCCGTTATCCCTCGGTGAGGTAGCCGCTTCTCGCCAGTTGTTCGTGCACGGACTCGCTGAGCGCGGCGAGGTCATCGGCGACGACGGCACGAATCCAGTTGTCGATCTTGACGCTGAGAACGTGACTCTCAACCGGGATGACATCGCGGAGGAAGACGGCGAGCGTTCGATTGTGTTGCAGGTCGGTGCCCAGGAAGTCCGGCCCCCCAGCGGCTTGGCCGGCTGTCCACACCGCCAACGCGCCGTACTGCGCGGCCTCAGGGAGCGACCGACTGAAGAATCGGTAGTCAACCTGGCCGCTGCCAATTCGCCGATAGCCGCGTGGTGCGTCGAATCTGGCTGACGCCCCACCCGTGACGAATCCGATGTCTCCCGGAAGGTCCAACTCTCCGACGTGCGCGGTCAACCGATCGGTCACCAAGCCCAGGATGCGCGCGTTCGTCGCCTCAAGTTCGCGCTGATCGACGCCACGAGCACTGAGGTACCGGCGGAGCGCCGCCAACGAGACGTCCGCTGGGACGCTGGCGGCGGCGCCAAGGCTGCTGCGGACAAGTTCGATCGTGTCCATAGTGCGCTCGGCGACGAAGCTCACGAAGTGCTGCGGCCGCCGGGCGTCGGCCGCCTCGAGCGCGTCGAGGTAGGGCTCCTTCTGGTCGGCAAAGACGACGAGCGGGACCCCCGGCGACCGGTACAGGAACACCGACGCCAGCGCGCGTGCCACCCGGCCGTTCCCGTCCGCGAACGGGTGCACGCACACGAACGCGTAATGGGCGTAGGCGGCTTGCCGGACCGGGTGGGCGGCTTCGAACGACGAGCTACACAGTTCGGCAACCAGCCGCGCCATCTCCGCTGGCGTGTCGTCCACCGGCGCGTAGTGGTGCACGCGCCCGGTGTCGGCGCTGGTCGGGTTATTCGGCATCGTCTTGTACTGCCCTTTGGGCAGGGGCTGCCGCTGTTGCCCGACGGCGGTGAACACCGCGTACGTCTCCTGCGAGGCGCAGATGACCTCGTGCAGTTGTCGCAGCCAGGCCTCGGTCAACGGCGCCCGCCCGGTGACCAGGTCGAGCACCATCTCGTAGCCGTTCAGCGCGTCGGCGATGCTGCCCGCGACATCGTCGCCGTGCTGCGCCAGGGCGGCCTCCCAGGTCGCCGTCTGCTCGGCGATGGTGCGGGTGAATCCACGTGTTGTCGCGTACAAGCCTTCGATGGCACCGGTGTCGACGGCCGCGTACCGGGTGGCGACCTGCACTGCAGCGCTCATCGCCTCTTCTGTGGCGATCACCCGCGCCTGCTGCAGAAGGTCGGCGTACAAGTCGACAGCGGTCAGGTCGACGTCCCCGTCCCAGTCGGCGAACGCCGGGAAGGGCACGTACTGGCCCGGCGGCAGCGCAGCATCCACGCATCGCACGCTACCGCCGCCGTGCGACGATTCAGCCGCGGCGGCGGGTACCGAACATGCTGCGGCCCAGGGCCGTACCGGCCGAGCGCAGGAACGAGCGCACCGCTCCCGAGTCGAGGATCTGCTCCACCACGGTCGGCTCGGGCTTCGGCGTACGCCGGCTGCTCGTGCGCTCGCGCGGCCGGTCGAAGGGCGGCGCCGTGCGTTCGGCGGGCGAGGGTGCCGCGATCCGCGCGGCCAGCCGCTCGTATGCCGAATCGCGGTCCACCGGTTCGGAGTACTTGCCGTGCAACGGCGAGCCGGCGATCGCCGCCTCCCGTACGGCGTCCGCCGACGGCGCCATCAGCGAGCGCGGAGCGGGCAACCGGCTCCAGGCCACCGGGGTCGGGGCGCCGCGGTCGGACATCACCGTCACGATCGCCTCGCCGGTGCCGAGGCTGGTGAGCACTTCCTCCAGGTCGTAGTCCTCGGTCGTCGGGTAGGTCCGCACCGTCTTGCGCAAGGCGTCCGCGTCGTCCGGGGTGAACGCGCGCAGCGCGTGCTGGATCCGGTTGCCGAGCTGCGCGAGCACGTCCGAGGGCAGATCGGTCGGGTTCTGGGTCACAAAGAAGACGCCAACGCCCTTGGACCGGATCAGCCGCACCGTGGTCACGATCGCGTCGAGGAACGCCGGTGAGGCGTCGGAGAAGAGCAGGTGCGCCTCGTCGAGGAAGAACACCAGCTTCGGCCGTTCTGCGTCACCGATCTCGGGCAGCCCGTCGAACAGGTCAGCCAGCAGCCACATCAGGAATGTCGAGAACAGCCGGGTCTGCCGCTGCACGCCGGCCAACTCCAGACAGTTGATGACCCCTCGCCCGTCCGAGGCGGTCCGGAGCAGGTCGGCAGTATCCAGCTCGGGCTCGCCGAAAAAGGCGTCGGCCCCGGAGTTCTGCAGCTCGACGAGTTCGCGCAGGATCACCCCGGCTGTCGCCGACGAAACCCCGCCCAGCCCCTTCAGCTCGGCCTTGCCCTCGTCGCCGGTGAGGTACGTGATCACCGAGCGCAGGTCCTTCAGATCCAGCAACGGCAGGCCGGCCCGGTCGGCCCAGTGGAACATCAAGCCCAGCGCGGACTCCTGGGTCTCGTTGAGTCCGAGCACCCGGGACAGCAGGATCGGTCCGAACGACGTCATGGTGGCGCGCAGGGGGATCCCGCCCGGTGCGCCGCCCAGCACGAAGAACTCCGTCGGGTACGCCGTCGGCGCCCACGCGTCACCGGTGTCGGCGCTGCGCTGGGTGACCTTCTCCGACGCCTCGCCGGCCGTGGCCAGGCCGGACAGGTCGCCCTTGACGTCGGCGGCGAACACGGCGACGCCCTGCTCGGACAGCTGTTCGGCCAGCAGTTGCAGCGTCTTGGTCTTCCCGGTGCCGGTGGCGCCGGCGATCAGGCCGTGCCGGTTCAGCATCGCCAGCGGGATCCGGACCTGGGCCGCGGGATCGCAGACGCCGTCGTGGACGACGGCCCCCAGGCGCAGCGCCGTACCGGAGAAGGCGTACGCCGAGGCGATCCGGGCCGTCACTTCCGACATCAGGTCTCCTCCGCTGGTGGCCCGGCTGCGGCCGGAGCCTAGCTGCGGGCGATCCGCGGTCCCGTACATTCGCCAGCGTGAGCGACCGGCTGGTGTGGATCGACTGCGAGATGACCGGCCTGGACCTGGCCCGTGACCAGTTGATCGAGATCGCTGCTGTCGTCACCGACTCCGACCTCACCGTCCTGGACGAGGGCATCGACCTGATCATTCACGCCGACGGCGCGCTGCTGGACTCGATGGTCGACGTCGTCGCCGCCATGCACGCCGCGTCCGGGCTGACCGAGCAGGCCCGCGCGGAGACCCGGACCGTCGCCGAGGCCGAGCAGCAGGTGCTGGCCTACCTGCGCCAGCACGTCACCGAACCGCGGTCGGTCCCCCTGTGCGGGAACTCCATCGCCACCGACCGCAGTTTCCTCGCCCGCGACATGACCGAGCTGGACGGCTTCCTGCACTACCGGATGATCGACGTCTCCTCGGTCAAGGAGCTGGCCCGACGCTGGTATCCCCGGGCCTACTTCGCCTTGCCGGCCAAGGGAATGGCGCACCGGGCGCTGGCCGACATCCTGGAGTCCATCGAGGAGTTGCGCTACTACCGGCGGACCGTTTTCGTCCCGCCACCGGGTCCGACGACGGACGAGGCCGCGGCGGTGGCGGCCGAGGTGACCGCCGTGCGCACCAGCCGCGACCCCGGCGAGATCGGGTAGCCTGTCCCGCGACCTGTTGCGTTCCGGCAGGTCCATGGTGGGTGTAGCTCAGCTGGTAGAGCACCGGGTTGTGGTCCCGGGGGCCGCGGGTTCAAGTCCCGTCACTCACCCCATGAACGCGCAGGTCAGCGGGTAGCGCCCGCGCACCGCACGATCACACCGTGACGTCGAACCGCGAGAAGCCGTTGACCGCGGCACCGACGTTCTTCCGCTCGTCCTCGAGCACGAAGAAGCGGGTACTCCCGTCGACCTGGGCACCGGTGAGTCTCGGGTCGGTCAGCACAACCGTCCGCTGGTTGATGGTCAAGCCGGTCTCCTTGGGCATGACGATCGTCAACTGGTTGCCCGAGCGGGAGAACTGCACCCGCAGGGGCACACCCCGCGGCAGCTGCGGGTAGTTGAGCTTGTCCTTGATGCCGCCGCCGAACGCCGTGAGCTGGCCATCACCGGCCGAGGCACTGGCCGCGGTGACCTTGAGCTTGTTCTCGGTGATGCTGCAGTGCAGCGGGATCTCCTCGCACTTGCCGTTCTGGTCGGCCCACAGGTGGATCCCGACGGCCCGGACCTCCGGGTGCACCTCCGTGCCGAACTCGAAGAAGACCTCCCACGAGGCCGGCGTGTCGGACAACTCGAAGCACGGGTACATGCGACCTACCGGATCCTGCATGATCAGCAGCCCGTCGAGGATCGTCGGGTGGCCCGTCGGTGAGTTCTGCCCCCGGGTCGGCGGCGGGTCGAGCTGCACCCACGTCTCGCCGCCGGCCTCCAACGGCCGGCCGGGAAGGGCCACCGGTCCGGCGATGCCCCGGAAGTCGTCGGAGTGGACAGTCACCAGTCGCGGCCCCGTACGCCCTTCCGTCCGGACCGTGCCGGCCGAGGCCGGGGAAGCGGCCGCGGCTACGCCGGCGAGTCCAAGGGCTGTGCCGGCGAGGAATCCTCGTCGGGAAAGTGTCATGGGTAACCGATCCGCGTCCGGCGCGGCCCCCAAGGCCGCGCGATCACCGGAGTGTGCAGGACGCATCACTGGCTGTCAGCCCCGGCAACTGCGGGTCAGGCCGTCCCGGCGTGGCGTTCGTGGAGTTCGGCGAGGTAGCGGTTGTACGCCGCCAGCTGCGGGTCGCGCTCCTCGTCCTGCCGGATGCGCTCCTGGGTGGCAGCCGACGGCTGGGCCATCAGTCGGGGCGGCTTCGGCCCGGGCTCGGCCCGCAGGCCGTCGCGGACGGCGCGGTACCAGAAGAACGCGACGAACCCGGCGAACAC
>JACCSC010000431.1 GCA_013813215.1 Geodermatophilaceae bacterium
GGGCGGCGCACCAGACCACGAGGCGGCGGGGCAGCCGCCGGCGCCGCGGCTCGGGTTGGGGCTGGGGCTGGGGCTCGGGCTCGGGCTCGGTCAACGTTCTAGGCGGAGCTGGCGGTGCCTCCGGCCCCGCTGCGCCGACGCCGCCGGCGGCGGGGAGCGGACGGGTCGGCCGACTGGGTGCTCTGCACGGGGGCGGCCGGTGCGTCTGCCCCGGGCGTGCCGCCGCGGGTCCGCCGGCGGGAGCGGCCCTGGCCGGCCGGGCGGTCGACGACCTGATCGGTGACGCTTTCACGGGCGGATCGCTCGGGGCGGCCGCCACGGGGTGGTCCACCGGCCGTACGCCGACTACGCCCGGTCTCGCCGAGGTCTTCCATGAGCTCGGCGTCCAGGCCGGCTCGTGTGCGCTGGCGGCGGGGGAGCCGGCCGGTGACGCCTTCGGGGATGCCGAGGTCGGCGGCGAAGTGCGCCGAGCTGGAGTAGGTCTCCACCGGCTCGTCGAGGCCGAGGTCGAGCGCGGCGTTGATCAGCTGCCATCGGGGCAGGTCGTCCCAGTCGACGAAGGCCACGGCGGTACCGGACGCTCCGGCCCGGGCCGTGCGGCCGATCCGGTGCAGGTAGGTCTTCTCGTCCTCGGGGCACTGGTAGTTGACGACGTGGGTGACGCCCTCGATGTCGATGCCGCGGGCGGCGACGTCGGTGGCGACCAGGACGTCGACCTTGCCGGTGCGGAAAGCCCGCAGGGCCTGCTCACGGGCGCCCTGACCGAGGTCGCCGTGTACGGCCGCGGCGGCGAAGCCGCGGTCCTCGAGCTCGTCGGCAACCTTCTGCGCGGTCCGCTTGGTGCGGCAGAAGATCATCGTCAGCCCCCGGCCCTCGGCCTGCAGGAGGCGGGCGAGCATCTCGACCTTGTCCATGGCGTGGGCCCGGTAGACCAGCTGCCGGACCTCGGGGACCGTGCGGTTCTCGTCGGGCAGCTCGCCGCGGATGTGTGTCGGCTGGAGCATGAAGCGCCGGGCCAGGGACACGATCGGGCCGGGCATGGTCGCGCTGAACAGCATGGTCTGGCGCTGGTCCGGGACCATCGTCAGCACCCGCTCCATGTCGGGCAGGAAGCCGAGGTCCAGCATCTCGTCGGCCTCGTCGAGGACCAGGATGCGGACCTTGCCCAGGACGAGGTGGCCCTGCTCGGCGAGGTCCAGCAGGCGTCCGGGTGTGCCCACGACGATCTCGACCCCGCGCCGCAGGGCGGAGATCTGCGGTTCGTAGGCCCGGCCGCCGTAGATGGCCAGGGTTCGAACGCTGCGTCGCTCGCCGGCGGCGGCGATGTCGCGTGCCACTTGCACGCACAGCTCGCGGGTGGGGACGATGACGAGCGCCTGCGGTACGCCGTCGGCGCCCTCGTCCGGACCGGTCACCCGCTGCAGGATGGGGACGCCGAAGCCGAGGGTCTTGCCGGTGCCGGTCCGCGCCTGGCCGATGACGTCGTGCCCGGCCAGGGCGATGGGGAGGGTCAGTTCCTGGATGGCGAAGGTGCGGATGATGCCGTGGTCCGCCAGCGCCTGCACGGTCTCGGCCCGGACGCCGAGGTCGGCGAACAGCGGGCTCTCGGGCTTGACCGGAGCGCGCGCGGCGAGTTCCTCGCCCTCGACCTCCGGCGCGCCGGTCTCGGAGTGGTCGACCGCGACCGGGTCGGGGTAGGTCTGGTCGTCGGGGTGTACGTCGGTGTCAGGCATGTCGTTGGTGAACATGGGGCCTCTCGTCGGTGGCACTCGCTTGTCAACCGCTCGCGCGGGCGACGGGAGCACTCACCAGACGTCCACGCACACGAGGTACAGGCAACTGTCCTGCCTGTCCACCGACCACTGTACCGGGCCGGGCCCGCGAGTAGGGTCTGCCAATCCCAGCCGTGTTGTGAGGAGCCACACCCTGAGCGTTCGCACCGACCCGGCGGTCATCGACCTGCTCGGAGCCCTGGCCTACGGCGAACTCACCGCCTTCGCGCGGCTGGCCGAGGACGCGCGGCTCGCGCCGACTCTGAGCGGCAAGGCGGCGCTGTCGCAGATGGCCGCAGCCGAGATCGGTCATTACGCGCTCCTGCACCGGGAGATCGGCGTCCGGGGCGGTGACACCGAACGGGCGATGGCGCCCTTCGTGGCGGCGATCGACGCGTTCCACGACTCCACGCGGCCGAGCAGCTGGTTGGAAGGGCTGGTCAAGGCCTACGTCGGTGACGGACTGGCCGCCGACTTCTACCGCGAGGTCGCGCAGTTCCTCGATCCGTCGACCAAGCAGCTCGTCCTGGACGTGCTGGCCGACACCGGCCACGCCGACTTCGCCGTCCGCGAGGTGCGCACGGCCACCGCGGTCGATCCGGCGGTGGCCGGGCGGCTCGCCCTCTGGGCCCGACGATTGGTGGGGGAGGCGCTGACCCAGTCCCAGCGGGTCTTCGCCGAACGGGACGGCGTCGCGGAGCTGATCATCGACGGTACCGGCGATCTGGCCGGAGTGGCGGCGCTGCTGAAGCGGATCACTACCGCGCACTCGGTCCGGATGCAGGCGTTGGGCCTGTCGACCTGAGTTCAGCGGTGCGGGTGGTCTCAGCCGACGACGAAGCCCACCCGCCGGGCGTCGGCCTCGGCGATCTCGACGTAGGCGATCCGGTCCGCGGGGATGATCAGCGTGCGGCCCTTCTCGTCGGTCAGGCTGAGCACGCCGTTGGTCTTGCCGTTCATGGCGTCGGCGACCAGCTTCTCCACCGCGGCGTGGCTCTGGGTGGTGTCCACGGTGAGTTCCCGCGGCGAGTGCTGCACGCCGATCTTGACCTCCACCGATGTCCTCCTGATCGCCTGCGTCGTCGTTCGACAGCTCGTAGCCGAGACTAACCCGGCACCCGCGACCCCCGACGGCGCTCGGCTACGCCGTGGGTGAACCGCCCGGCCCCTGCTGCAGAGGGAACCCGGAGATCCCACGCCAGGCCAGTGCGGACATCATCGCCACGGCATCCGCCCGCGGGACGGAGTCCCGATGGTCCAGCCACCAGCGAGCGCTCATCTCGGCCAGCCCGGTCAGGCCGGCCGAGAGCAGCCGCGCGCGCTCGGCCGACACCCCGGTGTCCTGGGCGATCGTGGCCGCCGTCTCGCTGACGCAGGCATTGACGAACACCCGTACCCGCTCGCGGACCGCCGGGTCGTTGCGCAGGTCTGACTCGAAGAGCAGGCGGAAGGCCTCGCTCTCGCTGTCGACGAAGTCGAAGTACGCCCGGACGGCGCCCTCGACGCGCTGCTGGTTGTCCGTCGTCGACTGCAGGGCGCCCCGGATCCGCGCGATCAGGCCGTCGATCTGCTCCTCGAGCAGGGCGACGTACAGCTCGAGCTTGCTCGGGAAGTGCTGGTAGAGGACCGGCTTGCTGACCCCGGCCTGCTCAGCGATGTCGTCCATGGCCGCGCTGTGGTAACCCCGAGCGACGAACGTCGCCTGCGCGGCCCGCAGCAGTTGCTGGCGCCGGGCCGATCGAGGCAGCCGGTTGGCCCGGGTCGGATCCTGCGCCGCGGCACTGGCCGCCACGGCGAGATCCCCGCGCGTCATGGCCGGAGCCTACCGGCGGGCCGCCCACAGGAGCACCATCCGCTCGTGATCCCGCGGCCGCCCCGGCAAGTCCACGAACCGTGGCCGGAGGACCACGTCGCGAAGGTCGGACCGTTACCCGGGTGTGGTCACCGTGATGGCCTACCTCGGCCGCTACGGGTGGAACACGGTTCCGGTGGACGGGCGCGTTCCGGACGAGGACGTCTACGAGCTGATCGACGCGTCGTACGCCGATATCGTCGGCCGACTGCCGAAGGCCAAGCGCCCTTCCTAGCTGGATGAGAAGGCTCTCATCCAGCTCTCATCTCAATGCCACCCCCGGCTCCGAGTCTCAGGTCCGGAAGGTGGTGTCGCTGTGCTGCGCTCGGGGCGGACGTTGTTCGTGGCTGTCGCCTGCGCTCTTGCGGTGGCTGTCTTTCTCGTGCTTCAGGCGACCGCCGGCCCTGGCATGCCCTCGGTGCCCCCGATCGAACTGGTGCCGCACGAGACGACCAGCGAGGCCCCCACTTTGTCGCCGACCACGCCCACCACGACACCGGTTCCCCCACCTCCCCCGCCTCCGCCACCACCTCCACCGCCGCCTCCGCCGCCTCCGCCACCACCTCCGGGCGACGACGACGACGATGACGACGGCGGCGGGGACGACGACGGCGGCGGGGACGACGACGGCGGCGGGGACGACGACGGCGGGGACGACGACGGCGGCGGCGATGACGACTGAGCCGTCACCACACGGTCGCCGTTGGCGGGCCGGCACCGGTGTCCGAATGCGGATCCTCGGGTGGTACGTCCTGCTGTTGTTCGGAGCCATCGCGGTCGGCCTTCTGCTGCAGCGCGAGGCGCTGCTGCAGCGACTGGACAGTCAGGTGTCGGAGTCGCTGATCCAGGAAGCCGAGGAGCTCGACACGCTCGCCCGCAACGGCGTCAACCCGGAGACCGGCGAGCCCTTCGGCGACGATGTCGCGGCGATCCTGGACACCTTCCTGAACCGCAACCTGCCCAACGAGGGCGAGGTGTTCCTGTCCTTGGTCAGGGGCCAAGGACCGACGTCGACGAGTTCTCCCGAGCCGCTCATAGACGACGAGGCGCTGACTGCCCGCTGGTCGGCGCTGACCGAGAGCGAAGCCGGGGAACTGTCCACGCCGTCGGGCCCGGTGCGCTACCTCGCCGTACCCCTGGAGTCCGGCGGTGAGACCGCCGCAACGTTCGTCATCGCCGACTTCGTCGCCGAACGTCAGGACCGAATCGACTCAGCGGTCATCCTGACCGCACTGGTGCTGCTGGTGAGCCTCCTGCTGGCGACCGGTGCGGCGTGGTTCGTGGCCGGGCGGATCCTGCGTCCCGTGCACGAAGTCACCAACACCGCGCGCACCATCACCGAGGGCGCGTTCGGCAAGCGCATCCCCGTCCGCGGTGACGATGAGATCGCCGAACTGGCCCGCAGCTTCAACGCGATGGTCGACCGGCTGGAAGTCGCGTTCGACACCCAGCGGACCTTCATCAGCGACGCTGGGCACGAGCTGCGCACGCCGATCACGATCATCAGCGGACACCTGGAGATGCTGGGGGACGACCCCGAGGAGCGGGCCGACACGATGGCGATCGTCAACGACGAACTGCACCGGATGGCCCGGATGGTCGACGACCTCCTGCTGCTGGCCCGTTCGGAGATCCCCGACTTCCTGCAGCTCGAACCGCTCGACCTGCCCGGCCTGGTCCACGACGTTTTCGCCAAGTGCACGGCCCTCGGTGACCGGGACTGGACGCTGGATTCCACGGCCCAGGGCACGATCGTCGCCGACCGGCAGCGGCTCACCCAGGCGTTGCTCAACCTGGCCCGCAATGCAGTGGGGCACACCCAGTCGGGGCAGAACATCACCGTCGGCTCGACCCACGACCTCGCCGGCGTCCGCATCTGGGTCAGCGACGACGGGACCGGGGTCGCGCCAGTGGACCGCGAGCGGATCTTCGAGCGGTTCGCGCGAGGCAGCGACCGCCGCCGCAGCGCCGACGGGGCGGGGCTTGGGCTGGCCATCGTCTCGGCCATCGTCGCGGCGCACGGCGGACGCATCGAGCTGGTCAGCGAGCTGGGGGTGGGCTCGCAGTTCACCCTGCTCCTGCCCAGCGGGCAGTCCGTCGGTCGGCCCGACCGCAGCACCCTCACCGATCACTTCGCCCGCGACCCAGTTTCTGCCGGCGCCGCCCCGGGCAGGTTCACCGTGGACACGGCCAGAGAGGACATCCCTTGGCAGCCATCCTGATCGCTGAGGACGAGCCGCGCATCGCCGCCTTCGTCTCCAAGGGCCTGACCGCGAACGGCTTTTCCACCGTCGTCGTCGACAACGGGGTCGATGCCGCTGCGTTGGCGCGGGATGACGAGTTCGCGCTGCTGATCCTCGACCTCGGGTTGCCGGGCAAGAACGGCATGTCCGTCCTGGCCGAGATCCGGCAGCGCGGCGAGCGGATGCCGGTGTTGATCCTGACCGCCCGCGGCGAGATCGACGCGACGATCGCAGGGTTCGAGACCGGCGCGGACGACTACATGACCAAGCCGTTCCGCTTCGAGGAGCTGCTGGCCCGCGTCCGGGCGCGGTTACGCGGCGACCGGTTCGAAGAGCCGACCTTGCTGCGGGCGGGGGACATCGTCTTGGACCTGCGCACCCGCCGGGTGACCAGTGCCGGGCGCACGGTCGAGCTGACGGCGCGCGAGTTCGCGCTGGCCGAGACGTTCCTGCGCCATCCCGACCAGGTGTTGAGCCGCCAGCAGTTGCTCAGCGCCGTCTGGGGTTACGACTTCGACCCGGGCTCGAACGTCGTCGACGTCTACGTGCGCTACCTGCGGCGCAAGCTCGGGGCCTCGGTCATCGAGACGATCCGCAACATGGGCTACCGCCTGCCGGTCGGGACCCCGCCCGAGTGACCAGGTGGGAATCGTCGGCATCCGGGCGAGGAGTCGCCCCTCGCTCGGTGAGCGAACCCTTGAGCACGCGCACCCGTCTCGTGTGCGCCTGCTCACTGGTTCCGCGTCGGGCCGGCGGTGATGGAGGGCCAAGTGAGCTCGGCCCTCGATCGGGCCTGAGTCTCGGGCGTGGCACACTCGTCGGTTCCCCATGACGCGCTCGATCCGACTCCGACCGTGGCAGAAGGCCGCCCTCGATCGCTTCGTCGCCTCGTCGACGTCGGACTTCCTGGCCGTGGCCACGCCCGGCGCCGGGAAGACCACCTTCGCCCTCACCGCCGCCCGCCACCGCTTGGCCGAGCGGCCCGGGCGCCTCGTCGTCGTGGCCCCGACGGCTCACCTCAAGTCGCAGTGGGCCCAGGCGGCC
>JACCSC010000439.1 GCA_013813215.1 Geodermatophilaceae bacterium
GCTCGACCTCGATGTCAGCGAGCAATTCACCGACGATCTCGCCCAGCGCCAGCCGGTTCGGCAGCCCCGTCAGCCGGTCGTGCAGAGCGTCGAAGCGCAGCTTGCGCATGAGATGCACATTCTGTGCGGCGGCCGAGACATGGGTGGCGAGGGACTCCAGCATCCGAACGTCGTCCGCACCGAAGGCCAGCTTGTCTCCGCGCCGATCACAGACTTCCAAGAAGCCGATCGTCCCCTGGGCCGAGAGCAGCGGGACAGCGATCACCTCCGCAGCGCCACGCAGCGTGACGGCTCCACGTTCGATCGAACTGCCGCTGCGCGAGCCGAAGAGCACGCCGGAACCCTCGATCAACACGCGCTCTCGCAGTGGGTCCCCGAGGTCGTCAGGTCCCGGATACACCACGTCACCGCCGGAAGCCGTGGCGAAGGCGATGCGGGCGGGTGCGCCATCGGAGGCGTCGAGCCACAGTGCGGCACGCTCGGCGTTCAACTCCTCCCGCACCGACTCCACCACCAGATGGTCGCTGGCCGACAGTGTGGTGGACTGCTCTACCTTCTTGGCGAAGTCGTACACCTGGCCGAGCGTCTTGTGTTGCTGAACAGAGCGTGCATAGCCACGGAAGCCGAGCGCAAACACCAAGCCGAGCGCGACCAGGAGCGCCACACCGGCCGGGTCGGTGCGCAGGACGATGGCAACGACGATGGCGGTAGCAGAGCTGATGAGTCCCACGATAATAATAGGACTGACGATCTGGATCAATCGCCGGGAGCTCAACCAGCCTTGTGTCCATCCGACGATGACAGTGACTTGCGAGAAACTGAGCAAGAGGGCGATCACGACGGCGATCATAATCGCGGCCCACGTTTGAGGAGTCAAGATATCCCGGTCGGAGAAGGAATAGAGCACCGCCGAGAATACGGTGCTCTCAAGGGCAAAGACGCAAAGATTGATCGCCACCTTCGTCGGCGGGTCACGGCGCAGGAGCATCGCGATAGCAGAACCGAGAACACGACTTGACACTGTGGCCAAGGGCCCGAGCAAAATGGTTCCCAGTACGAGCGGCAGCTCCGAGAGGGACATCGAGAATGTTTGTTTGCGAACTTCGATGTGGAACTGGGCCAACTCGGCAGCAAGGAACGCCACGACCAGCGTGAGCCAGGGAGCGAGATCGAACGACAGGACTAGAGGTAGACGTGCGACGTGCCACAGTGCCACCGTGCCGGCGAGGCAGCCCGCTCCCAGAAGTAGGAGCCGCAGGCGCGGGGAGACACGTTGCGGCGGCGGTGCCACTGATGCGGTCATGGCAGGCTCACGGTCTGACCCCGTTGCGCTGATCCGTCAAACAAACCGGCTCGTCGAAGCCACACCCTACAGGGTCTTACCGCCGGGAATCCTCGGACGTCGCCGCGTCGACGACTCGAAGGTCAGCCCCAACTCACGCCGCGCGACGCTGAGGCCCAGCTGAGGCTTCGCTCGGTGGCACCGCCCCAGCTCACACCCTCGGCGCTCCCCCAGCTCACGCCACCCCAGCTCACACCCTCAGAAGCGGCACCCCAGCTCACGCCACCCCAGCTCACACCCTCAGACGCGCCACCCCAGTTCACGCCTTGGGCGGCGGCGGCCCCGGACCCGGCCGTGACGGGAGCGCTGGCATTCGCCACCGGTCCCGTGGAAAGGACCATCACCGCACCGACCGCGGCCAGCGTGGTCATCCGGGCCAGTAGGCGGGTTTTGGTAGTCAGTGCGATCACGGAAGGCCTCATTTCAGCGCGTCTGCACAGATGTCAGCCAACTATGGCAGCAATCGCTGTATTCGTCATCCTCGAACGCGTCGCGTTCTACCAACGTCACACCACGCACATCCGGCCTGCAGATTACAGTACGTAATGATTCGGTGGACTTCCGCGGCAAAAGGCCAGGACACACGCAGGGGGCAGCCTCGAACAAACACCGAGAGTCATCTAATGAGTGAGACTGTCGACCCACGATGACTGTGCGCACACGAGCAGGCCCCCGATCGACACGCGTGCGACGATCCCGCACTCCGCAGGATAGCCCCCTATTAGCCCGACGGCAGGCCCAGCCGTGACGGTACGCGGCGACCGCACGACGGACGTGCCCGATCGCCGTCCTGTGGTGCTGGTGGCAGGTGTTGGGTTCGAACCAACGTAGGCTGAGCCGACGGTTTTACAGACCGCTCCCTTTGGCCACTCGGGCAACCTGCCTGATCGGAGCCGGCACGCTCGACTCCGTTCCGAGCCTACCAAGTGGATGGGGGCACTCTGGTGCCCTCCCGCAGAGCTGACCAGGTGGCCGGACGGGAGCAGCGGCAGCCGGCTGCGCAAGCCGGCCGGAGAGGCAGGGCCAATGGCAGACCCGTCGTTCGACGTGGTGAGCAAGGTCGACCGCCAGGAGGCCGACAACGCGCTCAACCAGGCCGCCAAGGAGCTGGCCCAGCGCTTCGACTTCCGTGGAACGAACGCGACCATCAGTTGGTCGGGGGACAGCGACGTCGTACTACAGGCCGACACCGAAGAGCGGCTGCGAGCGGCGCTGGACGTCTTTCGCGAGAAGTTGGTCCGCCGGAGCATCTCGCTGAAGTCGCTGGACGCCGGCGAACCGCAGGCCTCCGGCCGGGTCTACCGGCTGCGCGCGTCAATCACCCAAGGCATTTCCAGTGACAAAGCCAAAGAGGTAGCCAAGCGGATCCGAGACGAAGCTCCTCGCGGTGTCCAGGCCCAGATCCAGGGTGACCAGCTACGGGTCAGCGCCAAGAAGAAGGACGACCTGCAGGCGGTGATCGCGCTGCTCAAGGCGGCCGACTTCGACATCGCGCTGCAGTTCACGAACTACCGATGACCCGGACCACCAGCGGGGGCATCGGGTGAAGGGCATCATCCTGGCCGGCGGCAGTGGCACCCGTCTGCACCCGCTGACCAGGGCGCTGTCCAAGCAGTTGCTACCGGTGTACGACAAGCCGATGATCTACTACCCGCTGTCCGTGCTGATGCTGGCCGGGGTGCGCGACATCTTGGTGATCTCCACCCCGGAGGACCTCCCGCTGTTCCAGCGGCTGCTGGGCGACGGCACAGAGCTCGGACTGTGCCTGGACTACGCACTCCAGCCGGCCCCGAACGGGCTGGCCGAGGCTTTTCTCATCGGCCGCGACCATGTCGGCACCGACTCCGTCGCCCTGGTCCTCGGCGACAACATCTTCTACGGCCACGGGTTGTCCGACCTCCTCCAGCGCGAAGCGGCCGGACTGGGCGGGTGCACGCTGTTCGGCTACCAGGTCAGCGAGCCGGAGCGCTACGGCGTCGGCGAAGTCGACGGCTCCGGCCAACTGATCTCCATCGAGGAGAAGCCGACTCGACCGAAATCGAACCGAGCGATCACGGGGCTGTACTTCTTCGACAACGATGTAGTGGACATCGCCGCCGGGCTGCAGCCCTCGGCCCGGGGTGAACTCGAGATCACCGACGTCAACCTGGACTATCTGCGGCGGGGCAAGGCCCGGCTGGTCGACCTGGGCCGCGGCACCGCCTGGCTGGACACGGGCACCCACGACAGCCTGCTGCAGGCCAGTCAGTTCGTGCAGGTGCTGGAGGCCCGGCAAGGAGTCCGGATCGCCTGCCTCGAGGAGATCGCCTTGCGGCTCGGGCTCATCACGCCCGATGCGGCGTACGAACTGGGACACCGCTCGGGCAAGTCCGGTTACGGCCAGTACGTCATGCAGGTCGCCCGCGCCGCAGGCGCGGCAGTCGACTAGCCGCCGGCGGCGAGCTGCTCCAACCGACGGATCCGCTCGGCCATCGGCGGGTGGGTGGCGAACATCTGAGCCAGGCCCGGCCCCCGGAACGGGTTGGCGATCATCAGGTGGCTGGTGGTGACGAGCTGGTCGTCCTGCCGCAACGGGAGCGCCTTGGTGCCGGCGTCGAGCTTGGCCAGGGCGCTGGCCAGGCCCAGCGGGTCCTGTGACAGGGCAGCGCCGGACTGGTCGGCCTGGTACTCCCGGGAGCGACTGACCGCCAGCTGCACGAGGCCGGCGGCCAGCGGGCCGAGCAGGGCGAGGAGCAGGGCGCCGAGCGGGTTGCCGCCGCGTTCGCCGCCACGCCCGCCGAAGACTGCCCCGAACATCGCCATGTGGGCGAGGTAGGTGATCACCGAGGCCATCGCGCCGGCCACCGAGGAGATCAGGATGTCCCGGTTGTAGACGTGGGACAGCTCGTGGGCCAGGACGCCGCGCAGCTCGCGCAGGGTCAGGATCTGCAGGATGCCCTCCGTGCAGCACACCGCGGCGTTGCGCGGGTTGCGCCCGGTGGCGAAGGCGTTGGGCTGGTTGGTCGGGCTGATGTAGAGCCGGGGCATCGGCTGGCGCGCTTCGGTTGCGAGTTCACGGACGATGGCGTACATCTGCGGCGCCTGGGTCTCGGTGACCGGTACGGCGCGCATCGAACGCAGCGCGATCTTGTCGGAGAAGAAGTAGGCCACGCCGTTGAACACCAGCGCGAGGACCACGGC
>JACCSC010000478.1 GCA_013813215.1 Geodermatophilaceae bacterium
GTGTCGCGCCGGCGTCCGGACCCCGGGTACTGCGTCAGCGGCTCGCCGGTGGACCGGTCGCGCCGCTCAAGCTGGCCAGCGGGTGCGACCGGCGCTGCGCCTTTTGCGCGATCCCCGCCTTCCGGGGGTCGTTCGTCTCGCGTCCGCCGGCCGACCTGCTCGTCGAGGCCCGGTGGCTGGCCGAGCAAGGCGTGCGCGAGCTGGTCCTGGTCAGCGAGAACTCCACCTCCTACGGCAAGGATCTCGGGGACCTCCGGTTGCTGGAGTCGCTGCTGCCCGAACTGGCCGCCGTCGACGGCATCGACCGGGTCCGGGTCTCCTACCTGCAGCCGGCAGAGCTGCGCCCCGGGCTGGTGCAGGTGATCGCCGGGACGCCAGGCGTGGCGGCGTACTTCGACCTGTCCTTCCAGCACGCCAGCGAGTCGGTGCTGCGCCGGATGCGGCGCTTCGGTTCGCGGGAACGCTTCGTCGCGCTGCTCGAGCAGATCCGGTCGCTTGCCCCCGAGGCGGGCGCGCGATCCAACGTGATAGTCGGGTTCCCGGGCGAGACCGAGGCCGACCTCGTCGAGCTGGAACGGTTCCTGGTCGAGGCCCGGCTGGACGCGGTAGGGGTGTTCGGCTACTCCGACGAGGACGGCACCGAGGCGGCGTCGTACGACGGCAAGCTCGAGGATGCCGTGGTGCGCGAGCGGGTCGAGCGGGTCACCGCGCTGGCCGAGGAACTCACCGCGCAGCGGGCCGAGGACCGGATCGGCTCGCGGGTCGACGTACTCGTGGAGTCGGTAGACCGCTCGGCCGGGACGGTCGAGGGGCGGGCCGCTCACCAGGCGCCGGAGGTCGACGGGACCACGGCGGTGACCGGCACGGTCCCGATCGGCAGTTTCCTGCGGTCGCGGGTCACGGGGACCTCGGGCGTGGACCTGCTGGCCCGGGCGCAGGAGTTGGCGGACCGGCCATGAGCGCGGTGACCCCGGACCCGGCGGCCACTCCGCCGCAGACCGCCAGGGTCATGAACGTCGCCAACGCGCTGACCATGCTCAGGCTGGCTCTGGTCCCGGTGTTCGCGGCGGTGCTGCTGTACGCCGACGGCACCGACACCCAGGCCAGGATCCTGGCCGGCCTGACCTTCGCCGTGGCGGTCGTCACTGACCGGTTCGACGGCGAGATCGCCCGCCGCCGGGGGCTGGTGACGAACTTCGGCAAGCTGGCCGACCCCATTGCGGACAAGGCGCTGACCGGTACCGCGCTGGTCGGGCTGTCCATCCTCGCCGAGCTGCCATGGTGGTTGACCGCGGTGATCCTGGCCCGGGAGGTCGGGGTGACGGTGCTCCGGTTCTGGGTGATCCGGCACGGCGTCATCCCGGCGAGCCGGGGCGGCAAGCTCAAGACGCTGATGCAGGCTGTGGCGATCGGGCTGTACGTGCTGCCACTGTCCGGCCTGCTCGGCACCGTGCGCTGGTGGGTGATGGCGATCGCCCTCGTGCTGACGGTGGTCACCGGATTGGACTACGTGGCGCGCGCGCTGACCCTGCGCCGGACCAGCCCCCGCGCCATCCGCGCGCGCCTGGCCCGACAGCCTCCGGCCTGACCGGAATCGCAAGCGCTGCTTCGCTGTTGACCCCATGTGCCTACCCGGTCAGGTTGTGACGTCCTGACCTGCTTTACGCCGTCGGCGGACAGCCGCCCGTGCGCCGCCGCACGGTCGGTGGGGCGAGGTAGCGTGGTGACAACGAGAGCGGAAGGAGTCAGCTGGTGCCACTGTTGCGACAGGTAATCGGCGAGACCCTGCGCTCTCGTCGGCTCGGTCAGCAGCGCACGCTGCGCGAGGTCTCCGGCGAAGCCCGGGTCAGCCTCGGCTACCTCTCTGAGGTGGAGCGGGGCCAGAAGGAGCCGTCGTCGGAGCTGCTCGCCGCGATCTGCGAGGCCCTCGGCGTCGAGCTGGCCGAGATCCTCGATGAGGTCAGCCTCATGCTCCGGCTCGCCGACCTGACCGAGGTCTCCCGCGCCGGATCCGCGCACGACGCCGGACCCGTGCTCTCCGCCGCCGCCGCTTAGTACCTCGTCGCGGTCGCAGCTGTCCTGCAGACCTGCACCGCTGACGGCCTCATCCGCCTTGGGGCGGTCGCCAGTCCTCCGTCGTACCTGACACGATGGGTCCGACAACGGCGCCGACCGCGCCGCCGAAGAGGAGGACACGCTCCAATGGCCAACCCATTCGTCAAGGCCTGGAAGTACCTGATGGCGTCGTTTTCCAGCCAGATCGACGAACGAGCCGACCCCAAGGTCCAGATCCAGCAGGCGATCGAGGACGCCCAGCGGCAGCACCAGGCGTTGTCCCAGCAGGCCGCGCAGGTCATCGGCAACCAGCGTCAGCTCGAGATGAAGCTCAACCGCCAACTCGGCGACAGTGAGAAGCTGCAGGCCTCGACCCGGCAGGCGCTGACCCTGGCCGACCAGGCCCGCAGCAGCGGTGACGAGACCAAGGCCCAGGAGTACGAGCGGGCCGCCGAGGGTTTCGCCACCCAGCTGGTCGCCGCCGAGCAGGGCATGACCGACATGAAGGCCATGCACGACCAGGCGCTGCAGGCCGCCGACCAGGCCAAGAAGGCCGTCGAGCAGAACGCCATGATGCTGCAGCAGCGCCTCGCCGAGCGCACGAAGCTGCTCAGCCAGCTCGAGCAGGCCAAGATGCAGGAGCAGGTGTCCTCGTCCCTGCGCCAGATCAGCAACCTCGCCGCGCCGGGCAACACCCCGTCGCTGGAGGAGGTACGGGACAAGATCGAACGCCGCTACGCCAACGCCCTCGGCTCGGCCGAGCTCGTCGAGAACTCGGTGGAGGGCCGGATGCTCGAGGTTCAGCGCTCGTCGCTGGACATGGCCGGGCGCAGCCGGATGGAGGAGATCCGAGCCGGCATGAGCGGCGGTGGCACCGGAGCCCTGGGCGCCGGTACGGCACCGCCCGCCTTGGACAAGGCCACGCCCCAGGCGAACCCGGCCACGCCGGGTGTGACCCAGCCGGCCGACACCGAGCGGGCCTGACCGCCCCGCGGCCTCCGGGCAGGACGCGCAGTGGTCACCGCCTTCAGCCACCGTCCAGGTTGGGCGCTGCCTCAGTTGCGCCTGTTCGATCCCGAGGTGCGGGCCGAACGCCGCCGCCGCCGGGCCCGCCGCTCCGTGGGCTACCGGCTGCTCGCCACCCTCGGCCTGTGTTACCTCACCTCCCGGGTCGGCGCGGACCCTGGGCTCGAGCTCGGTGAACTGTTCTGGGGCACCGCCGCGACCTTGACCGGGCTGGCGACGGCCGGGGCCGGGTCGAAGCTGTGGCGGCTGGAGCACACCTCGCGCGCCGTGCCACCGCCGAGGGCCGACCCGCCGCCGGCTGCCTCCTCGGCGGCGTACGCGCCGATCACCCGGCTGGCGGACCGCGAGCAGGCCCTCGCCGAGTTGCTGACCGTGCTCGGG
>JACCSC010000466.1 GCA_013813215.1 Geodermatophilaceae bacterium
CGCCGGACAGCATCCGGTCGACCGCCAGCTTGCTGTGTCCGTAGGTGTTCGTGGGCACGTTGGGTGCGGTCTCGTCGATCGGGACGGTGTCCGGCTCGCCGTACGTCGCCGCTGTGGAGGAGAACACGATCCGCCGTACGCCGGCGTCCCGCATCCCGTCCAGCAGGGCTAGCGTGCCGCCCACGTTGTTGTGCCAGTACAGCTCAGGGTGCTGCTGGGACTCCCCGACCAGCGACTTCGCGGCGAAGTGCAGCACGGCGTCGAAGCCGTTGGAGAGCACCTTGGCGCTGTCGGCGATCTCGGACTCGACGAAGTCGGCGCCCGCCGGTACTGCGTCGCGGTGGCCGGTGGACAGGTTGTCCAGCACGGTCACCTCGTGTCCGGACTCCAGCAGCAGGGCCGACACGACGCTGCCGATGTACCCGGCGCCTCCGGTCACGAGGAGTTTCACGGGGGGACCTCCACAGGGAATCCGGCGTCCTACCCGTCGGGTAGCTCGGCCAGTCTGGCACGGTGCCCACGCCGGCCCGCCCGCGCCGAAGAGACCTACTCCGTCACGTATTCCCGCATGGTTCTCACCGGTCGCTACCGGTTTGCTTACCGTCCGAGTACAGAACCGGACGTGGACCGCACTGAGTCCCTCGGCGGGACAAGCATGGTCGGGAGGTCGGGCGCACGGCCCGCACCGGCAAGGAGGCTTGCGATGGGACTTCTTCATCCACGACCCGGACCACATCCGGTGCACACCGTGCACCGCATCGGGGCCGGGGCGATCGGTGGTTTCCTGATCGTGTTCGGGATCGCCGGGCTCGTGCAACGTCCGGCGATGCTCGCCAGCGACGGGCTTACGGTGCTTGGCCTGTCCACAAACGGCCTGCTCTCGGTGCTCTCGCTGCTCGTCGGTGCCATCCTGACCGGTGCCGCGGTGAGGGGCGGTCCGACATCGTCGATGGTCTGTCTGGCGCTCGGTCCGGTATTCCTTCTGTCGGCCATCGGGAACATCTTCGTGCTGGGGACGTCGATGAACATGCTCGGCTTCAGCCTGCCCAACGTGATGTTCAGTCTGGCCGTCGGCGCCGTGCTGCTTGTGCTCGGCGCGTACGGGCGGGTCAGCGCCGTGCTGCCGCCGGACAACCCGTACGTCGAGGCGCGTGCAGCTTCCGCCCCAGCGCTCGACGCCGCGCGCGCCGACAGGCATGAACTCTCCATGGCCCACCGAGAGGAGCCGGGGCCGGGGTCGTCCTCCGGCGTTCGGCGCGAGTGAGGCCGCGCCCGCGGATGCGATGATCGGCGTACGGACCCGACGTCGTATCCGTGGAGGCTGAGTCAGGTGAGCGTTACCCCCCGAGCCGAGATCGCCACGCTCCCGGCGTACAAGCCCGGTCGCAACCCGGCCGATCTCGCCGCCGAACTCGGGCTGGCCGGCGCGATGAAGCTGGCCAGCAACGAGGTGGCCTTCCCGCCGCTGCCGAGCGTGGTCGCCGCGGTGGCCGAGGCGGCGACGGAGATGAACCGCTACCCCGACAACGGGGCGGTCCACCTGACCGCAGCCCTGGCCGAGCGGTATGGCCTGGACCCGGGTCAGCTCGCCGTCGGCTGCGGCTCGGTCAGCCTGTGCCAGCAGCTCCTGCAGGCCTACGCCGGCCCGGGTGACGACGTGATCTTCGCCTGGCGCTCGTTCGAGGCCTATCCGCTGCTGGTCACGGTCAGCGGCGCCCGGCCGGTGATGGTTCCGCTGAAGGAGCGCTTTGACCACGACCTCGACGCGATGGCCGAGGCGATCACCGACCGCACGCGCGTCGTGTTCGTCTGCAACCCGAACAACCCCACCGGTACGGCGATCCACCGCGAACCGCTGAACGCGTTCCTCGACCGGGTGCCCGACCACGTCCTCGTCGTGCTCGACGAGGCGTACCGCGAGTTCGTCACCGATCCCGACGTACCCGACGCCCTGAGCATGCTCGACGGTCGGCGCAACGTGTGCGTCCTGCGCACCTTTTCCAAGGCCTACGGGCTGGCCGGCCTGCGCGTCGGGTACCTCGCCGCGGCCGACCCCGCGGTGGCCGAGGCGGTGCGCAAGACGTACGTGCCGTTCTCGGTGTCCACGGTCGCCCAGGTCGCGGCCGTCGCCTCCCTCGCCGCCGAGGACGAACTGCTCGCCCGCTGTAAGGAGGTCGTGGCCGAGCGGGAGCGGGTGATCGCTGCGCTGCGCGAGATCGGGGTCGACGTGCCCGATTCGCAGACCAACTTCGTGTGGCTGCCCCTCGGGGAGGCGACCATGGACTTCGCCCGGACCGGTGAGGGGCGCGGCATCATCGTCCGGCCCTTCGCCGGGGACGGGGCCCGCGTCACGATCGGCACGCCGGCGGAGAACGACGCCTTTCTCGGCCTCGCCGCCGAGGTGGTCCAGGCCGGCCGCTAACTTGGCCACGTGAACGAGCGGCCGCGCGTGCTGTCCGGCATCCAGCCGACCGCGGATTCCTTCCACCTCGGCAACTACCTCGGCGCCCTGCGGCAGTGGGTCGCCCTGCAGGACAGCCACGACGCGTTCTACTGCGTCGTCGACCTGCACGCGATCACGCTCCCGCAGGAGCCGGCCCTGCTCCGCCAGCGGACCCGGGTCAGCGCCGCGCAGCTCATCGCGATGGGCATCGACACCGAGCGCAGCACGCTGTTCGTGCAGAGCCAGGTGCCCGAGCACGCGCAGCTGGCCTGGGTGCTGCAGTGCCTGACCGGCTTCGGCGAGGCCGGCCGGATGACGCAGTTTAAGGACAAGTCGGCCCGCGGTGGGGCGGCCAGCGTGGGCCTGTACACCTACCCGGTCCTGCAGGCGGCGGACATCCTCCTGTACGCCGCGGACCAGGTGCCGGTCGGTGAGGACCAGCGCCAGCACCTGGAGCTGACCCGCGATCTCGCCCAGCGGTTCAATTCCCGGTTCGGGCCGACGCTGACCGTGCCCTCGCCGTACATCGTCAAGGACACCGCCAAGATCACCGACCTGCAGGAACCGACGGCGAAGATGAGCAAGTCCGCGTCCGTCCCGGCCGGGATCGTGGACCTGCTCGACGACCCCGCGCGCACGGCCAAGAAGATCCGCGGCGCAGTCACCGATACCGGCCGGGAGGTGCGTTACGACCCCGAGGCAAAGCCGGGCGTGAGCAACCTGCTGACGATCCTGTCCGCCTTGACCGGTACGCCGATGGCGGAGCTGGAGCTGCGGTACGCCGGGGCCGGTTACGGCGATCTGAAACGCGACGTGGCCGACGCGGTGCTCGCCGCGGTCGGGCCGATCCGGGAGCGCACCGGGGCACTGCTGGCCGAGCCGGCCGCCCTCGACGCGCGGCTGGCCGACGGCGCCGCGCGTGCCCGGACCGTGGC
>JACCSC010000469.1 GCA_013813215.1 Geodermatophilaceae bacterium
GCCGTACGGCGTACGGCCGCCAAGGCGGCAACCCGCAAGCCCGCCGTGGTGTCCACCGCGAAGCGGCCGGCCGCGGTGGCCGCGGTCGCCTCCAGCGGGCCGCAGATCAGTGCCAAGGGGCTGGAGCAACCTGCGGTGCCCAAGGCGCTGCAGTACTCCGCGCCGACGCTGGACTCCCCGGAGCCGGTCCGCAAGAGCCGGACCGCGGTGAAGACCGCGACGGTCAGCGGGAACAGCGGGCCCAGCCGCAACGCGCCGTGCCCGTGCGGGTCGGGCAAGAAGTACAAGCGTTGCCACGGCGCCCCCGACGCCGACTGATCATCGGGCCGGGGGAGCGGTCGGGAGGTCACGCAGGCCGCGGACCGGGCTGAGCAACACCGCGAGGCAGGCCACGGTGTGCACGGCGGCCATCAGCGCGATGGTCGGCCGTACGCCGAGCGTGGTACCGAGCCACCCGGCCAGCACCCCCGCGATCGGCATGGTCCCGAAGTTCACCAGTTGCACGCTGGTGACCACGCGGCCCATCAGCCCGCGGGGCACGTAACGCTGCCGGAAGGCAGCCTTGATCACGTTCCCGGCGACCACGCCGAGGGCGACCATGAACTGGCCCACCACGAACAGTCCGACCCGCCAGCCGTCGTCGGCCAGCGGGATGAGCAGCACCGTCGAGCCCGCCGCGAGCTGTACGACCACGGTGGCGCGCGCGGTGCCGAGCCGCGTGGCGAGCGGCCGGGCGAGCAGGGCGCCGGCCAGCGCGCCGGTGCTGGTGAGCATCAGCAGTCCGCCGATCGCGACCGCTGACACGCCCACGTCGCGAACCAGGAACAGCACGAGCAGGGCGCCGTACCCGGTCAGCCCGAGGTTGGACAGCCCGCCCATCCAGGTGAAGTAGCGCAGGAAGGGGTCGCGGGCGACGAACCGGACACCCTCGGCGATCTCGACTCGCAACCGACGCTTGACCACTCGCTCGGCCGGTGCGATCGGCGTACGACGACCGATGAGCAGCAGGCAGGCGCTGGAGACCAGGAACGACGCGGCGTCCAGCACCAGCCCGGCGGCCGCGCCGATCCACTGGGCGAGCAACCCGGCCACGCCGTTCCCGCCGATCTGAGCCGCCGACTCCGAGCCCTGCAACCGTGAGTTCGCCGCGACCAGATTCTCCGGGGCGACGAGACGGGGGAGCAGGCACTGGTAGGCGGCCCGGAAGAACACCGTCCCAGTGCCCGCGACAAAGGCGACCGCGAGTAGCTGGGCCAGCGTGAGCCGGTCGAGCCACCACAGCAGCGGGATGCTGCCGACGGCCACCGCGGACCCGACGTTGCTGACCACCATGACCGGCAGCGGCGGCAGCCGGTCGACCCAGGCGCCGGCCGGCAGGCCGATCAACAGCCACGGCAGCCAGGCGGCGGCGCTGAGCAGCCCCACCCACCAGGCGCTCGCCTCCAGGGTGAGTACGGCCAGCAGCGGCAGCAGCACCGACGACGTCGTCGTACCGAGAACGCTGACCGTCTCGCCGAACCAGAGCAGGTTGAAGTCGCGATGCCGGCGCAGGCTCCGCACGGTCGCCGGATGGTCCCGTACGGCGCTGGTCACGGCATAGCCGGGAAGCCGCGGGCGAACACGAAGACCTGCGCTCGCTCGTCGTTGCCGGCATCGGCGACAGCGCGTTCGCGGAACCGGGTGATCACCTGCTGCAGTTCCGCGGCGAGGTCATCGAGCTCCACGGCGGTCAGGCGCAGCCAGGCGTCGGTGGAGAACGCGGCTCGGGCGTGCGGTGCGTCCGGGTCGGCGGCCAGCGACCGGCGGGCCAGGTCGACCTGCCGCTCCAGTCCGAGGGAGGTCGCGGCGGCGACGATGGCCTCGGTGGCCGGGCTGTCGTCGAAGTCGGTCCCGCGCCAGCGGATCGCCACGTCCACCAGCCGCCACCACCGCTCCCGGCGGTCGGCTGAGTGCTCCTCGACCTCCTCGACGAGCCCGGCCTGAGCCAGCACCTTCAGGTGGTGACTCGCGCTGCCGACGGCGACGCCGGTCCTTTCGGCCAGCGTGCTGACCGTCGCCGCGTCGGTGGTCTTGAGGACGTCCATGAGCCGGCGCCGGGTGGCGTGTGCGAGCGCGGCGAGGACCGCGGGGTCGGTGACCGTGCGGACCGTGCGGAGGGGAGCCACCTACATCTCCTCGTGGATGTCCGGGTCACCACCGAACAGCCGACCGTCGGGCCTGCCGAGCGCGGTGATCGCGACCATCTCCTCTGCGGTGAGCTCGAATCCGAAGATGTCGAGGTTCTGTCGCTGGCGCTGCGGTGTCGCCGACTTCGGGATCGGTACGGCGCCGAGCTGGACCTGCCAGCGCAGGATCACCTGGGCCGGGCTCACGCCGTGCGCGGACGCGGCTGAGGCCACCCCCGGCTCGTGGAACGGCGCCTCACGCTTGCCCAACGGGCTCCACGACTCGGTGCGGATGCCGAGACCCTCGTTGACCGCGCGCATCCCCACCTGCGGGAAGTAGGGGTGCATCTCGATCTGGTTCACGACTGGCGTCACGCCGCTCTCTGCGATGATCCGCTGCAGGTGCTCGGCGGTGAAGTTGGAGACCCCGATCGAGCGGACCAGCCCCTCGGCGCGCAGGTCGACCAGCGCCCGCCACGCCTCGGCGTACTTCCCGACGCTCGGGTTCGGCCAGTGGATGAGGTGCAGGTCGAGATACTCCAGTCCGAGCCGCTCCAGCGACGCGCGCACACTCGCGACGGCGTCGGCGTACGCGTGGTGGCGGCCGGGGAGCTTGCTGGTCACGAAGATGTCCTCGCGCGGTACGTCGGAGCTGCGGATGGCCCGGCCAACTTCAGGCTCGTTGCCGTAGTTCGTCGCCGTGTCGAGCAGGCGGTAGCCCGCTTGCAGTGCGCTGATCACGGCATCGACGCACTCCTGGCCTTTCATCGGGACGGTGCCGAAGCCGATGGCGGGTAGCGACCGACCGTCGTTGAGCCGGTGGGAAGGAATATCCATGCAACGATCCTAAGTCGACAAGAATATTTGCACAACGCATCTTGTCGAGATTCGAAGGCGAGGTCATCCGAGAGTCGCTGCGCACCACGGTGGGGGCAGAGCGTCCGCGACCGCGCGGGGCGCTGTACGCCAGCGGCGATCCCATCGCTCACCGGGTCGACGAGCTGTTGCGCGGCTTCGGGGAGTGATTGTCGACTCCTGCGTGTTGCTGGCTCTCTTCGACTCCGACGAACCGGACCACCCAGCGGTCAGCCTGCTCATCACCGGGTCGCGCGAGCCGCTGATCGTGTCTCCTTATGTCGTCGCCGAGGTCGACTACCTGGTCTCGACGCGATTCGGGGTCGATCGCGAACTGGCCGCTCTGCGATGAGCTGGCCGGTGGGGCTTGGGACCTGGCGCAGGTGGATGCCGATGATCTCCTCCGGTGCGCGGACATCGTCGAGCGCTACGGGGACCAGCGGATCGGTGTCACGGATGCCTCGAACGTCGTGCTGGCTGCCCGGTACGGAACGCGACGCGCGTTTCGCGGTCCTGCCCTGAGCGGCGTCAGCCGACCTGGAGGGTGACGCAGCGCCAGTGCCCGGAGTAGCCCTCCAGGCGGGCGGCGACGGCGCGGAAGCGGGTCTGGCCGCCCTCCTGGCGGGAGATCACCGCGCATACCTCGGCCACCGCGTCGGCCGGTTCGCTGACGTGCACCGAACGGACGACGATCACGGGCTGCGCCCCGGCGGCCGCTGCCCGGGCGCCTACCCGGGCCACCCCGGCGAGTACCCCGGGGCTCGCCATCCGCTGTAACTGACTGGCCGGGCGCCGTCCGTTGAGCGCCTCCAGCGCGGCCTGGACGAACTGCCGGGCCCACGGCGCGGGATCGGGCAGCCGACGGCGCAACGGGAACACCGACGCCACGGCGCCGTCGTCCGGGCTGCGCTGCACGATGGGCTCGAAAGGCAGCTGCTGGCTGCCGGCCGACAGAGCCGGAGGCGGAAGTTCGTCGTCGTACGGCGGCTGGTAGGGCGGGGCCAGCCGCACGTACGGCACGAGCGCCGGCGCGCTCACGAGCTCGTCCCGGGCGGCATCAGCCGCTGGCCGGGGTGGATCAGGTCGGGGTCCGAGCCGATCACCGCGCGGTTCGCGGTGTACCAGTCCTGCACGGCGGTCGCGATCGCGGGGTCGCCGACCTGGGGGCCCAGCCGGTTCGCAGCGATCTTCCACAGTGAATCCCCGGCCGCCACGACTACCCCGTCGATCGGGTCTCCGACCTCAGGGGGGCCGGAGACCGGGGGACCGGTAGGCGGCGGATCGGGGACGAGGGGCGGCTGCTGCGGCCAGTCGACGCTGGCGCCAGGTGTCGGACCGGGCGGGGCGCCGGGTGCCGGCTCGGCCGCGGCGACACCGCTGCCCGCGGTGACCAGCCCGATCCCCAGCGAGAGCGCGAGACCCTGGCGCAGCGCGGCGGGCAGGACGACGGCGGCGACATGGCCGGCCACCCGCCCGGCCAGGCCGGGTAGTTCGGTCGCAGCGAGGATCACGATGCCCGCCACCAGCCAGGCCAGCACCAGCCACCCGACCATCGCCGCGACGACCAGGAGCGCCCTGTCAGCGCCGTGCAAACCCACCCACTGCTCCGGCGACTGCACAGCCGACAGCAACTCGCCAGGCCCCGGGGCGGCCCAGCGCAGCACCGCCGTGGCGCCCACACCGCATATCAGCGCTGGGATCAGCTTGCCAGCCACGAGCCCACCACCCTCCTCCGTAGGTATCTGCATGCAACCACAGGCAAACGACATCAAACAAGAGGAACGACAAAGGTTTGACGTCGCGTCGCCGACCCGAGACGGTGGCCCGGTGCGCTGGGACCGCCTCTTCGCCGATCTCGAGGCCCTGGCCGCTGCCGCCGACACCGCGGACTTCGAGGCCGAGGTCGCCGACCGGACCCGTGCCGAGCACGCCGGCATCGCCTTTGTCGACCGGCTGCGCAGTGCGTGCGGTCACCCCGTCGTCGTCACTGCTCGGGGTACCGGACCGCTGGCCGGGACGGTGATCGACGTGGGCGTGGACTGGTTGCTCCTCGGCGGGCCCGGCCACCCCCAGGTGCTCGTGGCACTGAACTCGGTGACGGCTGTGTCCGGATTGGGAAGGGGGACGGCGGCCGTGACGGACCGCGGGCCGGTCTACCCGCGCCTGGACTTCCGCCGGGCGCTGCGCGGGCTGGCCGGCCAGCGCAGCCAGGTGCGGCTCGCGCTGGCTGACGGGGTGGCGGTCAGCGGGACGTTGGACCGGGTGGGGGCCGACTTCGTGGAACTTGCCGAGCATTCGCCCGGCGAGCCGCGCCGCCGGACCGCCGTTCGAGGTGTCCAGACGGTGCCGATCGCGGCGGTGGCGGCGGTAGTGCGACTGGACGGCTGAGGCTCACTCCAGGGTGGGCAGCTCCGAGTCCGCGCTCTCGCGGCCGATGAACCGCGCCGTCTCGTCGTACATCCGCTGGATGTAGGCCTCCAGCTCGGTGCGTTCGACCCGCCATTGGCCCCGGCCGCCGATCTTCACTGCCCGCAGGTCGCCGTTGCGGACCAGCGCGTAGGTCTGGGCCGGCGACACGTTCAGGATCTCGCCCACGTCGGTCAGCGTGAGGAAGCGCTCGGCCGGCACCGCACCCTCCTCGCTCCGACGACGGCGTTCATGGTGACAGGAGCCGCCGACCGACAGGTGCGGTGTCCACAGGTCCGCTTGTGGACAACCCCGGCGGCGGCCGTCCGGATGCGGCAGCATCGTCACCCTTCGTACCGTCACGTTCACCGGGGGAGCCATGGCCGTACCCGCCTCAGCCGCGATCGTGCCAGCGTCGCCGCCGCCGCGCCGACTGCGCGGGCCGTCCTGGCTCGACCTGCGGCTGATCGCCGGGATCCTGCTCGTTCTCGGCTCGGTCGTCGTCGGGGCGCGGGTGATCGGTGCCGCCGACGAGTCGGTGAACGTCTGGGCCGCGGCCCGCGACCTGGCCGCGGGCACCGCGCTGCGCGAGCAGGACCTCCAGCTCGTGCCGGTCCGCCTGTTCGACGCCGGTCCCGCCTACCTTGCCGCCGAGGCCGAACTCGACGGGCGCGTCCTCGACCGCCCGGTCCGCGCCGGGGAACTGCTGCCCGCCTCGGCCCTGCTCGAGCCGGCGGACCGGGTGTCCGTGGCGTTGCCGGTGCCCGAGTCCGCCGTGCCGTTCGCCCTGTCTCGCGGCCAGCTCGTCGATGTCTACGCCACCGGGCCGGAACGGCAAGGTGGTCCCGACGTGACCCGGTTGGTGCTCGCCGCGGCCCCGGTCCAGGCCGTAGACGGGGAGGATTCGGGGGTGCTGTCCTCGGCCGGCGGGCAGCGGCAGATCGTGGTGTCGGTCCCCAGCGGCGAGGCCGGCGAGTTGCTCGCCGCCATCGCCGGCCGTGACCTCGCGCTGGCCATCCTCGACGCCCTCGTGGCACCGGAGGACCGGGTCCTGCCGACCGGGCCGGTGGGTACGCCGGCCGCGCCGGAGACCTCGCCGCAGTCGGATGCGGCCGCCCCGACGTCGGCGCCGCCCACCTGATGAGTTTGCCGGTCCTCACGGCCGTCACCGGGGCGGTCTGGGAGAGCGAACTCGTCGGCGCGCTGGCCGGGACGGACCACGGGCTCACCGTCGTCCGCCGCTGCGTCGACCTGGCCGACCTGTTGTCGGTCGCCTCGACCGGAACTGCCCGCGCCGTGCTGCTCTCGGCCGACCTGCGCCGGCTCGATCGTGACGCGGTGGCCCGGCTCGGGGCGGCCCGGGTGGCCGTGGTCGGCCTGGTCGACCGAGGGGACACCACCGCCGAGCGACGCCTGCGCCAGCTCGGCGTCTGGCACGTGCTGTCGGCCAGTGCCGGGGCCACCGTGATCGCGGCCGCGGTCACGAGCGCGGTCGAGGAGCTGGCCCGCGGTGAGCAGGCGGCGTACGACGTCGGCGATCCGCGCGCGGCCCTGCCCACGCTGACCGGACCGGCCGACCCACCCGAACCGATCGCCGGCGCCGGCCAGGTCGTCGCGGTCTGGGGGCCGACCGGTGCTCCCGGGCGGACCACCGTCGCGCTGGGCCTGGCCGACGAGGCGGCACGGCTCGGCGTGCCCGCCCTGCTGGTCGACGCCGACGTGTACGGCGGGGCGGTCGGACAGGCCTTGGGGTTGCTGGACGAGTCGCCGGGGCTGGCCGCCGCCACCCGGCAGGCGGGCAACGGCCTGCTCGACCTGTCCGGCCTGGCCCGGCTGGCATGGTCGGTCGGGCCGTCGTTCCGGGTGCTCACCGGGATCACCCGCGCCGACCGCTGGCCCGAGCTGCGCCCGGCGGCGCTGGAGGTCGTCTTCGAGCTGGCCCGCCGGCTGGTGCCGTTCACCGTCGTCGACTGCGCCTTCTGCCTCGAGCAGGACGAGGAGGTCAGCTACGACACCCTGGCGCCACGGCGGAACGCCGCCACCCTCGCCGTACTGACCATCGCCGACACGGTGCTGTGCGTCAGCGCCGCCGACCCCATCGGCCTGCAGCGCACCGTGCGGGCGATCGGCGACCTGCGGGACGCGGTTCCGGTCGCCGCGCCGCGCGTGGTGGTGAACCGGCTGCGGGGCAGCGTCGTACCCGGCAATGCTCGCAGCGAGATCGCGGGGGCGCTGGAACGGTTCGCCGGGATCGACACCGCGACGTTCCTGCCCGACGATCCGCACGCCGCCGACGCCGCCCTCGCCGCGGGTCGTACGCTCGCCGACGTGGCACCCCGGAGCCGGCTGCGGCTTGCCCTGCGCGATCTGGCCGCCGACCTGGCCGGCGCGCAGGTCCCGCCCCGCGGCCGGCGGCGCCGGTGAGCCGCCGGGCTTTGATCGTCGACTACGGCGGCGTGCTCACCGTTCCGCTGCGGGCCACCATCGAGCCCTGGCTGGAACTGGACCGGATCGACCCGGAGCGGTTCCGGGCCCTGATGCGGCAGTGGCTCGGCCCGGAGGCCGCGGACAACATCGGGCACGACCTGGAGACGGGGCGGCTGGCGCCGGCGGAGTTCCAGCGGATGTTCGCCGAGAAGCTGCGCCGGGCGGACGGGACGTTGCCGCAGCCGGACGGTCTGCTGGAGCGGATGTTCGCCGGCTTCACCCAAGACCCGGCAATGACCGACGTCCTGCGCCGCGCCCGCAAGCACGGCCTGCGGACGGCCCTGTTGTCCAACTCGTGGGGCTTCGACTATCCGCGTGAGGGCTGGGACGACCTGTTCGACACGGTCGTGATCTCCGGTGAGGTAGGGCTGCGCAAGCCCGACCCGGAGATCTACCGACTGGCCGCCAAGCGTCTCGGCGTACCCCCGTGGACGTGCGTCTTCGTCGACGACCTGACGCCCAACATCCGCGGCGCTGCGGCGGTCGGGATGATCGGCGTCCTGCACCGCAACGTGCCCACGACGATCGCCGAACTCGAGGCGATCTTCCACCAGCCCTTCGGCTGACCGGCCGGCTTGCCGGCACGCCTCCAGCGAGACGTGTCACGATGACCGGATGGCCGACCGGCTGAGCGCCCTCGACGTCTCGTTCCTGTACCTCGAGGAGCCGACCACGCCCATGCACGTCGGGGGACTGGTGGTCCTGCAGCCACCGGAGTCCGGATTCGACTACGACGCCCTGGTCGCCCTGATCGAAGCCCGCATCGGTCTCGTCCCGCGCTACCGGCAGAAGATCAAGAACATCCCCGGCCGGCTGGCGAACCCGGTCTGGGTCGACGACGGCGACTTCGACGTCACCTACCACGTACGCCGGTCCGCCTTACCCCGCCCGGGCAGTGACGTGCAGCTGCGGGAACTGACCGCACGGTTGATGTCCCGGCGGCTGGACCGCAACCGTCCGCTGTGGGAGATCTACCTCGTCGAGGGGCTGGCCGAGGGCAAGATCGCGCTGATCACCAAGACCCACCACGCGATGGTCGACGGGCGCAGCGCGGTGGACCTCGGCCAGGTGTTGCTCGACCTCACGCCGGTCCCGCGCGACACCGGCGAGGACCTGTGGATGCCAGCGCCCGAACCCAACGTGGTCGACCTCGTCCTCGGCGCGGTGGGCGAGTACGTCCGGCGGCCCTCGGCGGTCGTGGACACCGTGCGCTCCGGCGTCGCCGACGTGCGGGCCACCACCGAACGGGTGGTCGGTGCCCTGGGTGGGCTGGCCTCCGCGGCCCGGCTGGCCACCCGCCCGGCGCCGTACAGCCCGCTCAACGCGCGAATCGGGGAGCAGCGCCGCTTCGGTGTGGCTCGTACGGTGCTCGACGACTACAAGCGGGTCCGCAAGGCGCACGGCGGGACCGTCAACGACGTCGTCCTGGCCACGGTCAGCCTGGCCCTGCGCAACTGGCTGCTCTCGCGGGGCGAGCCGGTCACCGCCAAGACCACGGTGCGGGCGATGGTGCCGATGTCGGTCCGTGCGGACGCCGAACAGGGGGCGCTCGGCAACCGGGTGTCGTCCTACCTCGTGGACCTGCCGGTCGGGGAGGCCAACCCGAAGATCGTGCTGTCCCAGGTCAGCTACTCGATGAAGGCGCACAAGGAGTCCGGGCAGTCGGTCGGCGCCGACGCCCTCATCGCGCTGGGTGGTTTCGCGCCACCGACGCTGCACTCCATGGGGGCGCGGGTGGCCAGCGGCTTCAGCCGGCGGCTGTTCAACGTGGTGGTCACCAACGTGCCCGGCCCGCAGTTCCCGCTGTACGCCGGGGGAGCGAAGCTGTTGGAGATGTTCCCCGTCGTGCCGCTGGCCAAGGGCCAGGCGGTGTCGATCGGGCTGACGTCGTACAACGGCGGGGTGTTCTACGGGCTGAACGCCGACCGCGACGCGATGGGCGACGTGGACGTCCTCGGCGGGTTGATCGAGGAGTCGGTGGCCGCGCTGCTGGAAACGGTGTGAGCCGACGGGGGTTGGTGCTCGGGGCCGGTGGGGTGCTCGGCTTCACCTGGACGGTCGGCGCGCTGCACGCACTGGAGCAGTCGATCGGCCTGGATGTCCGCGACATGGACGTCATCGTCGGGACGTCGGCCGGCTCCATCATGGCCGCGGTGCTGTCCTGCGGCGTCGGGGTGGACGTGGTGCTGCGCCACCAACGCGGGCAGGCGAGGCCGGGTGACGTCAGGATCGACTGGGACTACGACAGCGACTCCGGCGGTGCGCTGCCGCCGCTGCCCATGCTCGGCGTGGGCAGCCCGCGGCTGCTGGCCCGGGTGGCGCGGCACCCGACCCGGTTCACCGCGATCACCGCGGCCAGCGCGCTGCTACCCAGGGGTCGCGGCCGGTTGGCCCCGGTGAGCGGATGGTCGAGCGGATCGGGCATGGTGCCTGGCCCGATCGCGAGACCTGGATCGTCGCCATGGACTACCAGACCGGCCGGCGGACCGTGTTCGGTCAGCCGGGCAGTCCGCCGGCCCGGCTGTCCGAGGCGGTGGCCGCGTCGTGCGCGATCCCCGGCTGGTACGCGCCGGCGAAGATCGGCGGCCGGGCCTACGTAGACGGCGGCACGATCTCGGCGGCGTCCCTGGACCTGCTGGCCGGCAGCGGCCTGGACGAGGTGTACGTCGTCGCGCCGATGGCCGCGCGTGGCTACGACATGCCGTGGAGCGTGGTCGGGCAGGTCGAGCGCCGGTTCCGCCGTACGGTCACCCGGCAGCTGCATCGCGAGGCGGCCAAGGTGGAGGCGGCCGGGACGGCGGTGACGATGCTCGCTCCCGGGCCGGACGACCTGCGCGCGATCGGGGCGAACATGATGGACCACCGCCGCCGCCGGGTCGTGTTGCGCACGGCCCTGCTGACCACGACCGAGGCCCTGCGCGCGGGTCGCGGGGATCTGAGCGCCTGATGCGGGTGTACGTGCCGGCGACGTTCCCGGTGCTGCGGACGCTGCTCGAGGCCGGCTCGCTCGGCCGGCCGCCGGTGCGCGCGTTCGCGGTCACCCCGGCCGTGCGTGAGTGGTACGCCGAGGGTGACACCGACGAGCTGGAGTACGCCGTCCTGCGCGAGGCGGCCGCGGCCAGCCTGCGGCTGCTGGACACCGACCCTGCGGCCGAACGGCGGCGCGTCGTGATCGCCGCCGACGTACCCGACTCCGAGGTGGCCGGCCGGCCCGAACTGGACCGGGCCGTGGTCTCGCTGTCCGAGCCGGTGCCGCTGTCGTCCGTGGCGGCCGTGCACGCCGATACCGCCGACGCCGAGGACGCGGTGCGGGCGGCGGCGGCGCTCGTGCTGGAGGCCGACCTGGGCAGTGACGACGCGCAGTTCGTGGTGGACGGGGCCGACGGGTACGAGCTGGCGTGGTACGCCACCCAGGAGATCGGCGCCTTGATCGAGCTGCTGTGACCGCGATCGTTCGATGCGCCGACCGCAATGGCGGGTGATGCGCGTCAATACTGACG
>JACCSC010000482.1 GCA_013813215.1 Geodermatophilaceae bacterium
CGGCGCCGACCTTGTCGACGCCGGGCAGGCCGTGGAGGAACGCCCGCAGCGTGGCGTCATCGCGCGCGACGTCGGGTAGCGCTGCGGTGGTCACGAGCGGTGAGTCTAGGCCCGTCCGGCGGACGGACCGGGGTCGCGCGGGAACCGATCGGGCCGCCGTCGCGTCGCATCCGCAACTTCGCTGGAGGTGCCCGATGTCCGATGCATCCTCGACCCCGCCTCGTTCGCCCCGCCGCACCGTGGCGTTGACGGCGACCGTGGGGCTTGCGCTGGCCCTCGTCGTCGGGCCGGCGGCCCTGGGCGGACGCGGCGCCGCCGCGGCACCCCTGGCACCGTTCGCCGGCTGCGACGAGCTGGCGGACTGGTTCGCCGCGTCCGCCTACGCGGAACTGGCCCGGGGCTGGACCTTCGCCCGGTCGGGCGGAGACGAGAACGCCGCCGTGGACTCGGCCGCGTCGGCCTCGGTGGGGCCCGGAGCGACGGGGACCAACGTCCAGGAGGCGGGGGTCGACGAGCCCGACGTCCTCAAGACCGACGGGAGCCGGTTGGTGGCGGTCCACGACGACCAGCTGTCCGTCGTCGATGTGTCAGGGAACTCGGCGCGCGTGCTGGGTCGCCTGCGGCTGCCCCTCGGGCGGGCGGCCGAACTCCTGCTGGTCGGCGACCGGGCGCTCGTGTTCGGCGCTCACGACGCTCAACCGCCGACCGGGGAGGACCAGCGGCTGCCGTACAAGTACTCCCCGACGGTGGTGCTCACCGTGGTCGACCTGGCCGACCCGACGGCCCCCGCGGTCCTCCGCACGGAGGAGATCGAGGGCGGGTACCTGTCGGCGCGGGAGACCGACGGTGTCGTCCGGATCGTCCTCACCAGCACGCCGTACCTGCCCTACGTGTGGCCGGACAACCGGACCAACCCGATCGAGGCCTCCGCGCAGAACCGCCGGCTGGTCGACGCTGCGGCCGCGCAGGACTGGTTGCCGCAGCGAATCGTGCGCGACGCCGGTGGCCGGATCCTCAGCACCGAGCCTTTGCTGGCCTGCGACCAGGTCAACCATCCGACCCAACCGGCCGGTCTGGGCGTGCTCTCGGTACTGACCATGGACCTGGCCGCTCCGGCCGCCCCGCTGTCCGATCCGGTCGCCGTCGCGGCCAGCGGTGACCTGGTCTACGCCTCGCCGGACCGGCTCTACGTCGCCACCACCCGTGGCGGCTGGTCCGGCCCGGCGGTCGACCTGGCCGTCTCGCCCGGCTCGACGGTCACGGAGTTGCACGGCTTCGCCCTCGACGGGCGGGACTCCGTGCGCTACCTCGCCACGGGCCAGGTCGACGGCTGGCTGCTCGGCCGCTGGGCGCTGAGCGCCCAGGACGGCTACCTGCGCGTCGCCACCACCAGGGACGCCGACAGCGCCGTCACCGTTCTGGCCGAGCGCGGTGACCGGTTGGAGATCGTCGGCTCGGTCACCGGCCTCGGGCCGGGCGAGCAGATCCGCAGCGTCAGGTGGTTCGACGACGTGGCCACCGTGGTGACTTTCCAGCAGACCGACCCGCTCTACACCGTGGACCTGTCCGATCCGACGGCCCCGAGGGTGCGGGGCGAGCTGAAGGTGACCGGGTACTCCGGTTACCTGCATCCGCTGGGCGACGGCCTGCTGCTCGGCGTGGGCCAGCAGGCCACTTCGCAGGGCGAGGTGACCGGGGCCCTCGTGTCCGCCTTCGACATCCGCGATCTCGACCGGCCCAGCCTGCTGTCCACGGTCGAGGAGCCTGAGGCTTGGTCTGAGGCTGAGGGGGACAGCCGCGCGTTCATCTACCTGCCCGAGCGACGGCTGGCCGTGACGCCGGTGAGCGGCCAACGAGGCTCCATGCTCTGGGCGGTGAGCGTCGGTCGCACCGGCGTCCTGGCCACCGCCGGGCAGTGGTCGGCCGGCACCGACTGGCTGATCCGCGCCATCCCGCTCGGTAACGGGCGGCTGGCGGCCCTGACCGTCGGTGCGGACAGCGGCGCGGACGTGACCGTGCTGCGGCTGGCCGACCTGATCCCGGTCGACGAGATCAGCCTCGGCTGACGGCGTCACTCCGCTTCGCGCAGACGTTGCAGGTCGTCGAGCACCAGGTCCAGCCCGAACTCGAACTCGCTCCTGCCGTCGCCGGTGGAGGGGGCCATGTGTTGGCGCGCATGCTCGACGACGTAGGGGTACCGGTCCACGGGGATGTCGCTCAGCGCGCTCTCGGCGAGGACGGCCAGCTCCTCCTGGGTCGCGAACGGCATGCTGACCTGCCACAGGGTGAACCCTGTGATGTGGCTTTCCACGGCGTGGAACGCGTGGTGGGTCAGGGCCGCGGAGAAACCCGCTGCTCGCAGCGTTCCCAGGACCGCCTCCATCCACCGCAGCCGCACGGGACGGACCGTGGGCCGGCGCAGCATCTCGACGCAGGCCCAGCGGTGGCGCACGAACGTGTCGTGCGAGGACATCGCGGTGTGGCGTAGGGCGGACTTCCAGTCTGGACCGGCAGCCGGCTCTTCGATCTCGTGCAGGACGACATCGACGATCCCGTCGCGGAGGTCGTCCTTGTTGCTCACGTGGTTGTAGAGCGACATGGCCTCGACCCCGAGCTGCTGACCCAGCCGGCGCATGCTCAGCGCTTCGATCCCTCCCGTGTCGGCCAGAGCGAGGGCGGCGTACAGCACGCGGTCCCGGCTCAACGGGGCCCGTACCTCGGGTGTCGGTTCGAGGGACCTGGACATGACCTTGACGAACTTACGCTGTACGTCTACCTTACGCCGTAAGTAGACACCGATGAGGGAGAACCATGCGGGCGATCGTGGCCGAGCGGTACGGAATCGACGCCCTCGAGCTCCGAGAGGTCGACCGGCCCGTCGCCGGAGACCACCAGGTGCTCCTGCGCGTGCACGCCTCCGCCG
>JACCSC010000483.1 GCA_013813215.1 Geodermatophilaceae bacterium
GGTCAGGGCCCGTAGCGCGTCCGCGACAGCCGGGTCGAGCGCCGGCGGCGCCGGGCCGGCCGGCTCGGCGGCCGGAACCAGGACCGGCACCGGGGTCGCGCCCTGCACCACGGTCGCCGCCGCCAGCGCCATGGAGAAGGGGCTGACGAGCACGTCGCCTTGGCCGATCGAGTCCTCGGCCTGCCGGACGGCGGACTCCGGCGCAACGACCGAGCCGGTCACGGTGTCCACCGGCAGGTTCCAGTCCGAGCCGATCCCGAACGCCGCCGCGGTCTCGGGGAACGCCTCGGGCGGCAGCCGCACGCCGAGCGCGGTGAACGTGCTGTTGCAAGACCGGGCGAACGCCGTCGTGAAGCTGACCTCGCCGAGGGCGAAGCGGTCGGCGTTCTCGAACTCGCGCCCCTCCACGGTATTCGTGGCCGGGCACGGCAGCACCGTCGCGGGCTCGGCCAGTCCGGCCGAGAGCACGGCGGCCGCGACGACGATCTTGAACGTCGACCCGGCCGGGTACTGCCCGACCAGCGCGTTGGCCGGGTTGGCCGCCTCGTTTGCGGCCACGGCGAGGATCTCGCCGGTGGACGGCCGGACGGCGACGACGTACGCCGGCAGCTCCTGCCCCGCGACCGCAGCGTCGGCGGCGGCCTGGGCCTCCGTGGACAGCGTTGTACGCAGCGGCTCGCCCGGAACCGGGTCGATCACCGTCAGCTGCTCGACCGGCAGGTCGTCGCGGGCCGTGGAGACGGTTAACCCAGGCGTCCCGGTCAGCTGCTCCTGGTACCCCCGCTGCAGGCCGGACAGCCCGGCCTCGTCGCCGGCCCGCAGCCGGCCGCCGGACTCCTCGACGACCTCCTCGGTGACCGGTCCCACCCGGCCGAGGACGGCCGAGGCGAACCGGGCCGACGGCGCGAGCTGGCGGGTCGCCTCCTGGAAGACGGTGCCCGGCAAGTCATAGATCTGGTCCCGTACGGCGTCGTAGTCGGCTCGGCGCAGGGTGATCACCGGGACGAACTGCCCCGCGGCGGCAGCCTGCACGTCCGCGCTGACCCGCACAGCATCCACCGCGAGGACCCCGGCCAGCGTGGCGGCCAGCGAAGGCAGGTCGGTCACGTTCGCCGGATCGATCCCCACCGTCACGATCGGCGTCGCGGTGAACAGCGGCGTACCCGCGGCGTCCAGGATGCTGGCCCGCTCCGGCAGCGTCCGGGTCAGCAGGAGCCGCTCCCCGTCGGCGAGGGCGGGGTGCACGAGGGCCGGTCCGGCCTGGATCTGCCACTCGCCGTCGGCGTCCAGGGCGAGGTCCAGCGCACCGTCGTACGCCCAGGCCGGCAGGCCCGGGGGCTCCCACCGCAGGTCGACGGTGACGCCGGCGGTCTCCTCGTCGACGGTCACCTCCCCGACCTCGCCCACCGGGCCGGGCACGCCCACCCACTCCGCGGCGTCGGTGAACAGGGTTTCGGTGCCGGCCGGGTCGTCGGTCGCGGCCGCGGCGGCGGCGTACTCCCCGTTCATCCAAGCCTGCAGGTAGTCAGCGACCAGAACCTGGACATCCGCGGCGGGGTCCGCGCCGTCGGTGCAGGCGGCCAGGCCCAGAACGACAGCGGTGGCCACCCCAGCGGTCAGGAGACGCGGCACTAGAACAGCACCGTCATGAACGTGCCGACCTGCTCGAAGCCGACCCGGCGGTACGCGCGCAGCGCCGGCTCGTTGTGCTGATTCACGTACAGGCTCACCTGCGGCGCCATCCGGGGTACGGCGATCGCGACGACGGCGGCCACGCCGGCCGCGGCCAGCCCCTCCCCCCGCCGGTGCGGCGCCACCCAGACACCCTGGATCTGGGCCGCGCCGGAGGACAGCGCGCCGAGTTCGGCCTTGAAGACGACCTCGCCGTCCTCGAAGCGGGCGAAGGCGCGGCCACCGACGATCAGGTCACGGACCCGGGCCCGGTAGCTCCGCCCGCCGTCGTTGCCCAACGGCGACTGGCCGATCTCCTCGGTGAACATGGCGACGCAGGCCGGCATCAGGACGTCGAGTTCGGTCAGCCGCACGGTGCGAACGGCGGGGTCGGGCCGCACCCGGGGCGCGGTGGGCAGGCTCATCAGCGGCTGGAACGGCCGCAGCTCCCGAGCCGGTCCCCAGGCTTCGGCCAGGGCGGCCCAGAGCGCTTCCACGGCCGGCTGCGGGCCGACGATCGACGAGCAGCGCCGGCCCTGCTGTAGCGCCTGGTGGGCGAACGCCGACAGCGCGGCCGGGTTATGTGCCAGCGGGACGAGGTTGGGGCCGGACAGGCAGACGCCGTCCAGCCGGTCCTCGCCGTGGCCCCACAGCACACCGCCGAGCCGGCGCGGGTCCAGGCCGCCGCGCTCGACCCGGG
>JACCSC010000496.1 GCA_013813215.1 Geodermatophilaceae bacterium
GCCCACCGGCGAGCACCTTGCCCTCGTCGCCCACGTCGGCCAGCACGCGGAGGGCGTCCTCGACGGTCCGGGGGTCGTGATAGGTGAACGCGGCGGGCTTCACCTGCGCAGTCTAGGGACGCGAGTCGTCTGGTTTACGGAGGTCGACGTCCCCGGTCTCCTGGTGCACCCCGGCGTGTCCGACGGCCGGTCCGGTACCTCCGGCGTACCCGGCCTCGGTGCGCAAGGCGTCGCGCATCTCCTGCGGCGCGACGACGCGGGCGATGTGCCATCCCGCGACGGCGACGATCGTGCCGAGGGCGATGCCCTGTAGCGAGAAGTCGTCGGTGATCTGGAGGTTCACGTTGCCGACGGCCAGGATGATCCCCGCGGCCAGCGGAACGAGGTTGATCGGGTTGGCGAAGTCGACCCGGTTCTCCTTCCAGATCTTCGCGCCGAGCAGTCCGATCATCCCGTAGAGGACCACGGTGATCCCGCCCAGGACTCCGCCCGGCGTGGCCGCGATCAGGGCGCCGAACTTCGGGCACAGGCCGAAAAGGATGGCCACCAGGGCGGCCACGTAGTACGCCGCGGTCGAGTACACCCGGGTGGCGGCCATGACCCCGATGTTCTCGGCGTACGTCGTGGTCGGCGATCCACCGACCGAGGTGGCGATCACCGTCCCGACACCGTCGCCGAAGATGGCCCGGCCGAGGCTCGGGTCGAGGTCGCGCTTGGTCATCTCGGCCACTGCCTTGACGTGGCCGGTGTTCTCGGCCAGCAGGGCGATCACCGCGGGCAGCACGAGCAGGATGAAGTTGAGCTCGAAGCTGGGGGCGTGGAAGTCCGGCAGGCCGAACCAGTTCGCCGCCTCCACCCCGCTGAAGTCGGTCCGTGGGTGCGGTATCGCGAGGCCTTCACTGACCGGGGTCACGGACGTGATGTCCCCGACGGTCCGGTCAAGGATCCAGGACAGGGCGTAGCCGAAGATCAGGGCCAGGAAGATTGAGATCCGGGCGAAGAAGCCCGGCAGCACGAGCGCGCCGACGATGACGAAGGCCATCGTGAGCAACGCGACCCACTGGTCCTGCGGCCAGTAGATGTCCGCTACCACCGGAGCCAGGTTGAAGCCGATGAGCAGCACCACCGCCCCGGTCACGGCCGGCGGCAGGATCGCGTGGATGACGCGGGTGCCCACGAAGTGGATCAACAGCCCGACCAAGCCCAGTACGACGCCGGCGGCCAGGATCGCGCCGGTCACCGAGCCGTTGTCGCCGCCCGCCGCCCGGATCGCGAGCACGGCCCCGACGAAGGACGCACTCGTGCCGAGGTAGCTGGGCACCTTTCCCTGCACGATAAGCAGGAAGACAATCGTGGCGACGCCGGACATCATGATCGCCAGATTCGGATCCAGCCCCATGATGAGCGGGAACACGAACGTGGCACCGAACATCGCCACGACGTGCTGGGCGCCGATGCCCACCGTGCGCGGCCAGGACAGCCGTTCGTCGGGCGCCACCGCCTGACCCGGCGGGGGGGTCCTGCCGTCGCCGTACAGCTTCCAACCGAAGCCGGTTCGCTCGGATACCACAGCCGCCTCCTAGACGTCACCGTGACGCACGGTCGCCGGTGTCCCGGCGGTGCGCTGCGAGGACGGTAGGAGTGCACCCCACCGGGGTCAACACACAACGCCGTACGGCCATCCACGTGTTGCCCGCGGCAGCCGCTGCGTTGGTAGGTTGCCGCCGTGCCGGCAGGGGTCGCAACGTTCGCGTCACACCAGCCGGTTTCGGCGCCGGTGGACATTCCGCTGCTGGCCAGTACCGCGATCCGCCGGACGTTGACCGGCCCGCTGCAGCCGGCACGCTCGCTCGGCAGTTCCAACGGAGCGCTCTACCTGATGTGCGAGGAGGGGGCGCTGCTGGCCCTCCTGGCACCGGGGGCGGCCCGCCTCCCGATAGCCCTGTTCTGCGGGTCGGCGGCCGAACTGCACCGGCTCGGGGCGTCGGTGGCCGCACCGATCCAGGTCGGCCGGGGCCGCGTCACCCTCGGCGCGGTCGTGGCAACCGCGGTGCGCTGGTGGGATCCGGGGGTGGTCGTCGACCTGGCGGCCAACCCGGTGGCCGCTCCCCCCGGCGGCATGCGCACGCCGGGAGAGCTGGGGCTTCCTACCGCGCCGGTCGAGGGCCTGAGCGCTGCGCTGCACACCGGTGAGGCCCCAGCGCTGCGCGCCGCCGCCCATCGGCTGGCCGGCCTCGGGCCCGGTCTGACTCCGGCCGGCGACGACGTCCTGATCGGCGTCCAGTCAGTTCTGACCTGCTCCGGCCATCCGCTGTCCGCCGTACTTCCCGACGCCGTCCGCGGCCGCACCACCGAGCTGTCGCAGGCCCTGCTCCGCTGCGCGGGCGACGGCGCCTACCTCGGGGAGGTCGGTGCCGTCCTGCGTGCCCTGGGACGCGGCGCCGACCTGGACCGGCCGTGGGCACGGCTGGCCGCCGTCGGGCACACCAGCGGGGCGGCCCTGGGCGTCGGCATGCTGATCGGCGTGGCCGCGCTGTGAGCCGCCATGTGGAGGTGCGGTCGGGGCAGTACCACGACTCGGTGCAGCTGATGCTGGTCAGCCGCGCGCTGGCCGGCCTCGACGGGGTGCGTTCGGCGATGGTCGCGATGGGTACCGAGCTGAACGTCGGGCTGCTGGACGGGATGGGTTTCGCCGTACCGGCGGCCGGCCCCAACGACCTCGTCGTCGCGATCGAGGCCGACGACTCGGCGCTGCCCTCGGCGCTGGCCGAGCTGGCCACGGCGCTGACCGGCGGCGGCCGGCGATCGGGGTCCCTGGACGCGGCGCGCGAGGCGCCCACGACCGGTACCGCGTTGCGCGACTCGGAGGCGACGCTGGTCCTGGTGTCGGTGCCCGGACCCTCGGCGTACGTCGAGGCGGCGGACGCTCTGGCCGCGGGACGCGACGTCCTGGTGTTCAGCGACAACGTGCCGCTCGAGCAGGAGGTCGCGCTCAAGGCATCAGCCGAGCGACACGGCCTGCTCGTCCTGGGACCGGACTGCGGGACCGCCATCGTGCAGGGCGTGGGGCTCGGCTTCGCCAACGTCGTCCGCAATGGGCCGGTCGGCATCGTGGCCGCGTCCGGAACCGGCGCGCAGCAACTGTCGTGCCTGCTCGACGCTGCCGGTGTCGGGGTGAGCCACCTGCTCGGCGTGGGCGGTCGCGACCTGTCGGCGCCGGTCGGCGGGGTCAGCTCGATGCGGGCGCTGCGGCGGCTCGACGCCGACCCGGAGACCGAGCGGATCGTCGTCGTCTCCAAGCCGGCCGCGCCCGAGGTCGCCTCGCGCATGGCCGAGCTGGCCGCGGAACTGTCCACCCCCGTGCACTTCGCGCTGCTCGGTCCCGGACAGTCCGACCTCACAGCGGCGGTCGAGGACGTGCTCGCGGCGGCCGGCGTCGGCGTACCGGAGTGGGCTACGTGGCAACCCGCCCGGGCCGCTTCGCCGGGGTCAGCCGGTCGGCTGGCCGGGCTGTTCGCGGGCGGCACGCTGGCCGCCGAGGCACTCGCACTGGCCAGGGGGCTGGACGGGCTGCGGTCCAACGTCGGCAGTGGAGCGGACCTGTCCTCGGCCGAGATCCTCAGCGGGTCTACCGCTGGGCACCTGGTCGTCGACTTCGGCGACGACGCCCTCACCGCCGGGCGGGCGCACCCGATGATCGACCCGGCTCTGCGCCTGGACGCGCTGGCCCGTTGGGCCCCGGGCTCGGCGGTGGTGCTGCTCGACGTCGTACTAGGGCATGCTGCCGACCCGGACCCGGCGGCCTCGCTCGCCCCGGCCCTCGCGGCGCTGTCGGTGCCTGTGGTCGTGTCCCTGTGCGGAACCGAGGCCGACCCGCAGGGCTGGTCCCGGCAGGCCGACGCGCTGGCGGTCGCCGGCGCCGAGGTCTACCTGTCCAACGCAGCGGCCGTACGCCGGGCCCTGACCCTCGCCGCTCCCGACTTTGCCCCCCAGGTGGCGGTGGCCACCGACCGTTTGCCCGGTTCGCGTCGCCACCGGGAGGGCAC
>JACCSC010000516.1 GCA_013813215.1 Geodermatophilaceae bacterium
TCCAGGATGTCGGCCAGCGGCTCGGCCAGTTCCGGATGGATCGGGGTGATCGGCAGGCGGCCGTTCTTGCGGTCGGCGTACGCGATGTGCGCCTTGGCCGCCATCGGCCCGGGCCGGTACAGCGCCAGCACAGCGGCGATGTCCTCAAAGCAGGTCGGCCGCATCGCCCGCAACAGCTGGCGCATCGGGCCCCCGTCGAGCTGGAAGACCCCGAGCGTGTCGCCGCGGCCGAGCAGTTCGTAGGTCGCCGGGTCGTCCCGGCCCAGGCCGTCGATGTCGACGCGCTCGTCCCGGTTGGCCACGATGTTGGCCACGCAGTCGTCCAGGATGGTCAGGTTGCGCAGGCCGAGGAAGTCCATCTTCAGCAGGCCGAGCGCCTCGCAGGTCGGGAAGTCGAACTGCGTGATCACCGCGCCGTCGGCCTCCCGGCGCATCACCGGCAGCACGTCGGTCAGCGGGGTGCTGCCGAGGATCACACCCGCGGCGTGCACCCCCCACTGCCGTTTCAGTCCCTCCAGGCTGCGCGCCGTGTCGATGACGAGCTTGGCCTCCGGGTCGGACTCGTAGCGGGCGCGGAGCTCGCCGGCCTCCTTGTAGCGCGCATGCTCGGGAGTGAACACGCCCTCCAGCGGCATGTCCTTGCCCATGACGGGGGGCGGCATCAGCTTCGTGAGCTGGTCACCCAGCGCATAGGGCCGGTCCATGACCCGAGCGGCGTCCTTGATCGCGGCCTTGGCCTTGATCGTGCCGAACGTGACGATCTGCGCGACCCGTTCCTCGCCGTACTTCTCCGTCACGTAGCGGATCACGTCACCGCGACGACGCTCGTCGAAGTCGATGTCGATGTCCGGCATCGAGATCCGGTCGGGGTTGAGGAAGCGCTCGAAGAGCAGTTTGTCCGCGATCGGATCCAGATCGGTGATGCCCAGGGCGTAGGAGATCATCGACCCGGTCGCGCTGCCCCGGCCCGGCCCGACCCGAATCCCGCTTTCCCTGGCGTAACGGATGAAGTCCGCGACGACGAGGAAGTACGCCGGGAAACCCATCTGGACGATCACCGAGGCCTCGAAGTCGGCGCGCTCGCGCACCTCGGCGCTGATCCCGCTCGGGAAGCGCTTGTGCAGTCCCCGCTCCACCTCCTTGACGAACCAGGACTCCTGGTCCTCGCCGGCCGGCACGTCGAAGCGCGGCATCAGATCCGCGCCCTCGGTGAAGGTGACCTCGCAACGCTCGGCCACGAGCAGTGTGTTGTCGCAGGCCTCGGGGTGCTCCGGGAACAGCGCCCGCATCTGGGCGGGCGACTTGAGGTAGTAGCTGTCCCCGCTGAAGCGCATCCGCTTGGTGTCGGACAGCTTCGCCCCGGTCTGGATACACAGCAGGGCGTCATGGGCCGTGGCGTCGTGCTGGTGGGTGTAGTGCAGGTCGTTGGTGGCCAGCAGCGGCAGGTGCAGGTCACCGGCGATGCGCAGCAGGTCGGCCCGCGTACGCCGCTCGATGTCCAGCCCGTGCTCCATCAGCTCGACGTAGAAGTTGCCGGCACCGAAGATGTCCTGGAAGTCGGCGGCCGCCTGCCGCGCCCGGTCGAACTTGCCGGCCCGCAGCCACATGTTGACCTCGCCGGACGGGCAGCCGGTGGTCGCGATCAGGCCCTTTCCGTACCGTTCCAGCAGTTCCCGGTCGAAGCGGGGCTTGCGGTACTGCCCCTCCAGCGAGGCCAGCGAGGACAGCCGGAAGAGGTTGTGCATGCCCTCCGTCGTGGTCGCGAGCAGCGTCATGTGGGTGTAGGCGGCTTTGCCGCGCGAGGAGCCGCCCTCGCCGTCCTCGTCGAGGATGGTGGCACCGAAGTCGAAGGGCTCGCGGGCGAACCGGCTGCCCGGCGTGGAATAACCCTCCATGCCGATGATCGGCTTGACCCCGACGGCCGTGGCCTTCTTGTAGAAGTCGTAGGCGCCGAAGACGTTGCCGTGGTCGGTCATCGCGATGGCCGGCATCTCCAGCCGGGCGGCCTCGGCCATCAGGGCGGGCAGCTTGGCCGCGCCGTCGAGCATCGAGTACTCGGTGTGCACGTGCAGGTGGACGAACTGGTCGCCGCCCGACGTGCTGGTCACTGCTCGGGCCTCCTCGGGGCAGATCGAGCGATGTGGCTGTTCCAGGTGCAGGGTGACCGCCGCGGGGGAAGGGCGCGGGACAACCGCCCGCCATCATGCAACACCCGGGCGCCGACAACTCCGACCGACACCAGCAGCCCGCGCCCAACCCGCTCGTCTACGGTGGCCGGATGTCGTACGCCGACGTGTCGCCGGTCCCCCGCCAGCGCCCGGTCGAGGACGGCACGGAGTCCGAGACCCTGACCGGGTTGCTGGACTTCCTGCGGGCGACGGTGGTCAACAAGGTCGCCGGCCTGACGTGGGAGCAAGCGGTGAGTACGCCGGTGCCGCCATCGACGCTGACTCCGGCGGGCGTCGTCAAGCATCTGACCGGGGTCGAGCGGTTCTGGTTCAGCATCGACTTCGCCGGGGCCGACCTGCCCTGGCCGTGGCCGGAGAACGACCCGCACGGCGGCTTTCCACTGGACCCCGGAGACACTCTGGCCGGGCTGGTCGAGGAGTACGTCGCCGAGTGCGAGCGATCCCGGCAGGTCATCGCGGGGTGTTCCCTCGATGGTCGCGCTCAGGGGCCGGACCTTGACTTCACGCTGCGCTATGCGCTGGCGCATATG
>JACCSC010000521.1 GCA_013813215.1 Geodermatophilaceae bacterium
GGCCGCGGCCGGCGGACTCACCCTCGTCGTCGGCGGTGCGCTGACCCTGGCGATCTCCCTGGCCCTGGACACCGGCCGGTACGCCGAACTGTCGCGAGCGGTGGCTCCCAGCTGGACCGGCGCCGTCGGCCTGGCGTTGCTGGGCGCACTCCTGCTGCCCAACGCGATCGTCTACGCGATCACCGTGGGCGTGGGCCCGGGATTCGCCCTCGGCCGCGGGACGTCGGTCGGTGCCTGGAACGTCGACATCGACACGGTGCCCGCGCTGCCCCTGCTGGCCGCCTTGCCCGACGGAGGTACGCCGCCGTACGCCACCCTCGCCGTCCCGGTGCTCGCCGGGATCGTGATCGGGTTGGTCCTGGTCCGCCGGCTCGACAGCGAGGACGAGCGAGGCGTCCTGTCCGCGGCCGGCTGGGCGGCGCTGGCCGCGGTCGGGGTCGCGCTGCTGCTCGGCGTCGCCGCCTACCTGGCTGGCGGACCGCTCGGGTCCGGCCGGCTGGCAACCGTCGGCCCGAGCGGGTGGTTGGCCGCGGCGTACGCCGCCGTCGAACTCGGTGTCGTGGCCGCCGTGGCCGCGGCCGCCGCCCGGTTCCGTCGGCGACCCGCCTGAGCCGATCGGCCAGACTGCACCGGTGACCGCGCGCGTCCTGGTTCTGGTCTCCGGTGCCGGCAGCACGCTGCAGGCTCTACTGGACGCCGCCGCCGACCCGGCGTACGGCGCGCAGATCGTCGCCGTCGGCGCCGACCGGACCGGGATCGAGGGTCTGCGGCGCGCCGAACGGGTCGGCGTACCCACCTTCGTCTGTCGGGTTGCCGACTACGCCGATCGAGCCACGTGGGACGTCGCCCTGACCGGCCTGTGCTCGGCGTACGCGCCGGATCTCGTCGTCTCCGCCGGGTTCCTGAAGCTCACCGGCCCGGCGTTCCTCGACAGCTTCGGAGGCCGGTTCGTCAACAGCCACCCGGCGCTGCTGCCCTCTTTCCCGGGCATGCACGGGCCGCGCGATGCGCTGACCTACGGCGTCAAGGTCTCCGGCTGCACGCTGTTCCTCGTCGACGCCGGCGTCGACACCGGGCCGGTCGTCGCGCAGCGCGCCGTACCGGTGCACGACGACGACGACGAGGGGCGGTTGCACGAGCGGATCAAGGACGCCGAGCGGGCCATGCTGGTCGACGCGATCGGCCGGATGCTGCGCGAGGGCTATCGGATCGACGGCAGGAAGGTCACCATCCCATGACTCAGCTGGCGGTACGACGGGCGCTGATCAGCGTCTACGACAAGACCGGCCTCGAGGACCTCGGGCTCGCCCTGCAGGCGGCCGGCGTCCAGATCGTGTCCACCGGGTCCACCGCCGCCCGGCTGCGCGACGCCGGGGTCGCGGTGACGCCGGTCGAGGAGCTGACCGGGTTCCCCGAGTGCCTCGACGGACGGGTCAAGACGCTGCACCCGCGCGTCCACGCGGGGATCCTGGCCGACCGGCGCAAGCCCGCACACGTCGCGCAGCTCGCCGAGCTGGGGATCGACGCCTTCGACCTCGTGGTGGTCAACCTCTACCCCTTCCGCGAGACCGTCGCCGCAGGCGCCGGCGAGGACGACGTCGTCGAGCAGATCGACATCGGCGGGCCGTCGATGGTCCGGGCCGCGGCGAAAAACCACCCGTCGGTCGCCGTGGTCGTCGATCCGGATCGCTACGCCGACGTTGTCGCGGCGGTCCAGGCCGGGGGCTTCGACCTGCCCACCCGCCGCGACCTGGCGGCTACCGCGTTCGCGCACACGGCGGCGTACGACGCGGCGGTCGCCGAGTGGTTCGCTTCCCCCGGTGGAGGGTCCGCACCCGACCCGGTCGAGGAGGGCGAGCTGCCGCCGTACCTGTCGGTGTCCCTGGAACGGGCCGAGGTGCTGCGCTACGGTGAGAACCCGCATCAGCGCGCCGCGCTCTACGTCCGGCTAGGGGAACCGCCGGGCCTGGCGCACGCGGAACAGCTGCACGGCAAGGCCATGTCCTACAACAACTTCGTCGACGGGGACGCCGCGCGGCGGGCGGCGTACGACCACGCCGAGCCCTGTGTCGCGATCATCAAGCACGCCAATCCCTGCGGCATCGCGGTCGACGAGGACATCGCGCGGGCCCACGCCAAGGCGCACGCCTGCGATCCGGTGTCGGCGTTCGGCGGGGTGATCGCGGCCAACCGGCCGGTCAGCCGGGCCATGGCCGAGCAGGTGGCCGACGTGTTCACCGAGGTGCTGATCGCGCCGGCGTTCGACGACGGCGCCCTGGCGGTGCTCCGCGCCAAGAAGAACATCCGGTTGCTGCTCTGCCCGGCGCCCACCGCGGCGGGGGCCGAACTCCGCCAGGTCAGCGGCGGCGTCCTCGTCCAGCAGCCGGACCGCCTCGACGCCGCCGGCGACGACCCGGCGGGCTGGACACTGGCCGGCGATACGGCGGCGGACGGGCCGGCGCTGGCCGATCTGGCCTTCGCCTGGCGGGCGATCCGGGCGGTCCGCTCGAACGCGATCCTGCTGGCGTACGACCGCGCCACGGTCGGCATCGGGATGGGGCAGGTGAACCGGGTCGACGCGGCGCGGCTCGCGGTGGCCCGGGCGGGGGATCGGGCAGTGGGGGCGGTCGCCGCGGGCGATGCCTTCTTCCCGTTCCCGGACGGCCTGCAGGTACTGCTGGACGCGGGGGTGCGCGCCGTCGTACACCCCGGCGGATCGGTGCGTGACGACGAGGTACAGGCCGCGGCCCACGCCGTCGGCGTACCGGTCTACCTGACCGGCGCGCGGCACTTCACGCACTGAACCGGCAGGCCGGTCTGCCAGACTCCCGGGCGTGACGGCTGTGCGGTCCACCGCGGTGAGGCTCGACGGCAAGGCGACCGCGGCGACCCTCAAGCAGGAACTCGCCGTACGGGTGGCGGCGCTGGCCGCGCGCGGAATCGTGCCCGGGCTCGGCACGGTGATCGTCGGTGACGACCCCGGCAGCCACGCCTACGTCGCGGGCAAGCACTCCGACTGCGCCGTTGTCGGCCTGGCCAGCATCCGCCGCGTGCTGCCCGCGCAGACCTCGCAGGCCGAACTGGAGGCCGCGGTCGACGAGCTGAACGCCGACCCGTCCTGCACCGGCTATCTGATCCAGCTGCCGCTGCCGGCGGGGCTGTCGGCGAACGCCGCGCTCGAGCGGATGGACCCGGACAAGGACGCCGACGGGCTGCACCCGAGGAACCTCGGGCGGCTCGTGCTGGGTCAGCCCGGGCCACTGCCCTGCACCCCGCGCGGCATCGTGGCGCTACTGGAGCGCTACGGAGTACCGCTGGACGAGGCCGAAGTGGTGGTGGTGGGCCGAGGAGCGACGGTCGGGCGGCCGCTGGCGCTCGTCCTCACCCGGCGCAGCGAGAACGCGACGGTCACCATCTGCCACACCGGGACCCGCGACCTGGCCGCGCACCTGCGGCGGGCTGACATCGTGGTGGCGGCGGCGGGCGTACCGGGCCTGATCACGCCGGCCGACGTCCGACCGGGCGCCGCGGTGCTCGACGTGGGGATCACCCGGACCGACGCGGGTCTGGTCGGCGACGTGACCCCGGAGGTGGCCGACGTCGCCGGCTACCTGGCGCCCATGCCCGGCGGGGTGGGGCCGATGACCAGGGCGATGCTGCTGACGAACGTCGTGGAACGCGCCGAGGCAGTGGCCGGGTGAACCTGCCGCGGCAGACGGCGTTCACCGCCGTCTGGCTGGTCGTGCTGGCCGGGATGGTCCTGATCGCGACTGAGTACTGGCGGCGCGGCCTCACCGTGGTCGGCGCGGCGGCCGTGCTGGCCGCGCTGTTCCGGCTGGTGCTGCCGGCGCGGCGTGCGGGCTGGCTCGCGGTGCGTAGCCGCACCCTCGACGTTCTGATCTTCGGCTCGCTCGGGGTGGCGCTGGCCGCGGCGGCCATCGCCGTACCGGCCGAATGAGGCCCGCCGACGCATTCCCCGCCGCGGAGGCAGTGGTGTGCCCGCTAGCCTCGGCAGCATGGCGAACAGGGGCAAGGTGACGGTCGTCGGCGCGGGCTTCTACGGCTCGACCACGGCACAGCGACTGGCCGAGTACGACATCTTCGAGACCGTCGTGCTGACCGACATCCTGGAAGGCAAGCCCGAGGGCCTGGCGCTGGACATCAACCAGTCGCGGCCAATCGAGGGCTTTGAGACGAAGGTCGTGGGCGTCGGCGGCGGGTCCTACGACGGCACCGAGAACTCCGATGTCGTGGTCATCACCGCCGGCCTGCCGCGCAAGCCGGGGATGAGCCGGATGGATTTGCTGGAGACCAACGCCAAGATCGTGCGGGCGGTGGCGGAGAACGTCGCTCGTACGTCACCCGATGCGGTCATCGTCGTGGTCTCCAACCCGCTGGACGAGATGACCGCGCTGGCGCAGCTCGCCTCCGGCTTTCCCCGCGAGCGGGTGCTGGGGCAGGCCGGGATGCTGGATACCGCACGGTTCATCGACAACGTGGCTGCGGCCGCCGGCGTACCAGTCGGTTCCGTGGCCTGCCTGACCCTCGGCTCGCACGGCGACACGATGGTGCCGGTGCCCTCGCGCTGCACGGTGGACGGCAAGCCACTGACCGACGTCCTCGACGCCGCCACCATTGACGAGCTGGTGAGGCGTACCCGCAACGGCGGGGCCGAGGTCGTGGCGCTGCTCAAGACCGGGTCGGCGTACTACGCCCCGTCCGCAGCGGCGGCCCGCATGGTGCGGGCGATCGGCACCGACGCCGGTGAGGAGCTGCCGGTCTGCGCGTGGGTCGACGGCGAGTACGGGATCTCGGGGGTGTACCTCGGTGTGGTCGCCGAGGTCGGGGCCGGCGGGGTGCGTCGCGTGGTCGAGGTCCCGCTGACCGACAGCGAGGTCGCCGACCTGCGCGCGGCCGCGGAAGCCGTGCGCGCCAAGCAAGCCGACATCGCCGACCTCTAGGAGCCGCACCCGCATGGCGAAGATCAAGGTTGACAACCCGGTCGTCGAACTCGACGGCGACGAGATGACCCGGATCATCTGGGCCTTCATCAAGGACCAGCTGATCCTGCCGTACCTCGACGTCGAGCTGGAGTACTACGACCTCGGCATCGGGCACCGCGACGCCACCGACGACCAGGTGACCGTCGACGCCGCCCAGGCGATCGCGAAGCACGGTGTCGGCGTCAAGTGCGCGACGATCACGCCGGACGAGGCCAGGGTCACCGAGTTCGGCCTGAAGAAGATGTGGCGCTCACCGAACGGGACGATCCGCAACATCCTCGGCGGGGTCATCTTCCGCGAGCCGATCGTGATGCAGAACATCCCGCGGCTCGTCCCCGGCTGGACCAAACCGATCGTCGTGGGCCGCCACGCCTTCGGCGACCAGTACCGCGCCACGGACTTCGTCGTACCGGGTCCGGGGACCTTGACCATGACGTTCACGCCGACCGACGGGTCGCAGCCCCTGGAGATGAACGTCTTCGACTTCCCCGGCGGCGGGGTGGCGATGGCGATGTACAACCTCGACGACTCGATCCGCGACTTCGCGCGGGCCTCGATGCGGTACGGGCTCAACCGCGGCTGGCCGGTGTACCTGTCGACCAAGAACACGATCCTCAAGGCGTACGACGGTCGCTTCAAGGACCTCTTCGCCGAGGTCTTCGAGGCCGAGTTCGAGGCCGACTTCGAGGCTGCGGGTATCACCTATGAGCATCGGCTCATCGACGACATGGTGGCCGCCGCGCTGAAGTGGGAGGGCGGTTACGTCTGGGCCTGCAAGAACTACGACGGCGACGTGCAGTCCGACACCGTCGCCCAGGGCTTCGGCTCGCTGGGCCTGATGACCTCGGTGCTGCTCACGCCGGACGGGAAGACCGTCGAGGCCGAGGCCGCGCACGGCACGGTGACCCGGCACTTCCGCGAGCACCAGAAGGGCAACCCGACGTCGACGAACCCGATCGCGTCGATCTTCGCCTGGACCCGGGGGCTGGCGCACCGGGGGACCCTGGACTCGACGCCCGAGGTGACGGCGTTCGCCGAAACGCTGGAGCGGGTCTGTGTCGACACCGTCGAGGGCGGCCAGATGACCAAGGACCTGGCCCTGCTGGTGTCGCGCGAGACGCCGTGGTTGACGACCCAGGAGTTCCTGGCCGCGATCGACGAGAACGTCCAACGCGCCATGGCCTGACGCGCGCGTTCCGCGAGAGCGGACTTCGACACCCCTGGAACGCCGTCGAGACGTGTCGAACTCCGCTTTCGAGACGCGTCAGGAGTCCGGGACGGTCCACTCGACGCCGGACGGGGTGTCGCGGACCTCGACACCCGCGGCCGCCAGCGCATCCCGTACGGCGTCCGATGTCGCGAAGTCCTTCGCCTCCCGTGCGGAGGCCCGCAGGGCCAGCAGCGTCTCGACGTACGGCGCGGCCGACGAGCGCGGATCGCGCACACCACGGATCGCCAGCTCGCCCAACCGGACCACCATCGAGCGCAGCAGACCCCGGGCGTGCTCGCCCTCGTCGGAGGTCAGGGTGTCCGCCGACCAATCGGC
>JACCSC010000522.1 GCA_013813215.1 Geodermatophilaceae bacterium
GGCTCGCACACCGCCAAGACGCGGGTAGGCCGCGGCGAGGCCGGCACCCGCGGCAAGACCGCGGGGCGCGGTACCAAGGGCACCAAGGCCCGCTACCAGGTCCCGGCCCGGTTCGAGGGCGGCCAGACCCCCATCAACATGCGGCTGCCGAAGCTGACCGGCTTCAAGAACCGGTTCGGCACGACGTACCAGGTGGTCAACGTCGAGCGGCTGGCCGCGCTCTTCCCCGACGGCGGGACCGTCGGTCCCGACGAGCTGGTCGAGGTCGGGGCCGTCCGGCGCAACGAGCTGGTCAAGGTGCTCGGGGACGGGGACCTCGGTGGCGTCGTGCTGCAGGTCAGCGCGCACAAGTTCTCCGGCTCCGCGCGGGAGAAGATCACCGCAGCCGGCGGGACGGCCACCGAGCTCTAGTCAGGTAGTCTCGCCGGACCGGGTGCGCCGCGGCGGCGGTACCCGTCGAGTACGGTGCGCGACGCTCGGCGTCGGCTCGTGACCAGGAGGACAGTGTGCTCAGGGCGTTCGCATCGGCGTTCCGTACGCCGGACCTACGCAAGAAGATCCTGTTCACCCTCGGCATCGTCGCGATCTACCGGCTGGGGTCCAACGTCCCGGCTCCCGGCGTCGCCTACGCCAACCTGAACACCTGCCTCCAGCAGGCCGAGGCCGGCGCCCAGCAGGACATCTACTCGCTGGTCAACCTGTTCAGCGGCGGCGCGCTGCTGCGGCTGTCGATCTTCGCGCTGGGCATCATGCCCTACATCACCGCGAGCATCATCGTGCAGCTGCTGGTCGTGGTCATCCCGCGCTTCGAGCAGCTGAAGAAGGAGGGCCAGTCCGGGCAGGCCAAGCTCACCCAGTACACCCGCTACCTGACCATCGCGCTGGCCGTCCTGCAGTCCACCGGCATCATCGCGCTGGCCCGCAGCGGGCAGCTGTTCCCCGGTTGCACGCTGCCGCTGATTCCCGACGACGGCCTGTTCACCCAGGTCACGCTGATCATCACGATGACGGCGGGCACCGCGGTGATCATGTGGCTGGGCGAGTTGCTGACCGAGAAGGGCGTCGGCAACGGGATGTCGATGCTGATCTTCACCTCGATCGCGGCCCGGATGCCGGCCGAGGGCGGCAACATCCTGCAGAACCGTGGCGGGTTCGTCTTCTTCCTGGTCTGCCTGCTCGGCCTGGTCATCATCACCTCCGTCGTCTACGTCGAGCAGGCGCAGCGGCGGATTCCGGTGCAGTACGCCAAACGCATGGTCGGGCGGCGGATGTACGGCGGTACGTCGACGTACCTCCCGCTGAAGGTCAACCAGGCCGGTGTCATCCCGGTCATCTTCGCCAGCTCCCTGCTCTACCTGCCGCAGCTCATCTCGCAGCTGCAGGGCGACCAGACCGGCGCGCTCTCGCAGTTCGTCGCGAACAACCTGCTCGATCAAGCCAGCCCGGTGCACATCGGGCTCTACTTCGGGCTGATCGTGTTCTTCACGTACTTCTACGTGTCGATCACGTTCAACCCCGAGGACCGTGCCGACGACATGAAGAAGTACGGCGGCTTCATCCCGGGCATCCGGCCGGGCCGGCCGACCGCGGAGTACCTGTCCTATGTGCTGTCCCGGATCACGCTGCCCGGCTCGATCTACCTGGGCACCGTCGCCGTGTTGCCTAACCTGCTCCTCTCGGTGACGTCAGGTGAAACCACCGCCGCCCAGAACTTCCCGTTCGGTGGCGTCGCCGTGTTGATCATGGTCGGGGTGGGGCTGGAGACGGTGAAGCAGATCGAGAGCCAGCTGCAGCAGCGCAACTACGAAGGGTTCTTGCGCTGATGTCATTGCGCCTGGTCCTCGTCGGCCCGCCGGGTGCGGGCAAGGGGACGCAGGCGAAGTTCCTGGCCATGGGGTTCGGGATCATCCAGGTCTCCACCGGCGACATCTTCCGGGCGCACGTCGAGTCGGGCACGGCGCTGGGCCTGGAGGCCAAGCGGTTCATGGACCTCGGTGAACTCGTCCCCGACGACGTGACGATCGCGATGGTCAAGGATCGGCTGGCCCGGCCGGATGCCGACAACGGCTTCCTGCTGGACGGCTTCCCGCGCAACGTGGAGCAGGCCCAGGCCCTGGACGCCCTGCTCGAGGAACTCGGCGTCGCGCTGGACGTGGTGCTCGAACTCCAGGTCGACCACGCGGAGGTCGTCCACCGCCTCAGCGGCCGTCGGACCTGCCGTGGCTGCCAGCGGATCTGGCACGTCGACTACGACCCCACCTCGGTACCGAACGTGTGCGACGCCTGCGGCGGGGAGCTGTACCAGCGCGACGACGACCAGCCCGAGACGATTCTCCGGCGGCTCGAGGTGTACGACGAGCAGACCGCGCCGCTGATCGGGTACTAC
>JACCSC010000003.1 GCA_013813215.1 Geodermatophilaceae bacterium
GAGATCACGAAGTACGTCGCCAGCCCGACGGCGGCGAGCAGCCCCCACAGCACGCCGATCGGGTCCAGCGACACCGCTCCCAGCAGGTCCAGCACGAGCACGAGCCCCACCATCGCGACCACCGCGCCGGACAGCGTCAGCGGACCAGGCCGTTGGCCCCGCCACCACAACCAACCCACGACCAGGAGCACGCCGGAGTACTCCAGCAGGATGGCCACCCCGACGGGGACGCGCTCCACGGAGAGGAAGAAGAACAACTGCGCCGCAGCGACCGCCGCCAGCCCGAAGATCACCACGAGCCCGAGGTTCCGCCGCAGCAGGATCCACCGCCCGCGCAACTGGATCAGCGCCGGCACGGTCAGGAACACTGCCGCGAGTCCGATCCGCGTCGTCACCGCCGCCCCGGGACTCCAGCCCGCATCCAGCAACGCCCCGGCGAAGGAGCCCGACGTCCCGAAGGTCGCCGCCGACACCAGCGCCAGCAGCAGTCCCCCGAGCGTGGCCCGGCCGGAGCTCATCGCGTGCCTCCTCCGTTGTAAGCGTCAAACCGCGACTATGCTCCTGACACTAAGGCGAACCCGGTAAGAGGTCAACATGGCATTCACTCATGACACGGACATGGCGCTCAACACCGCCGTGGCCCTGGTCAACAGCGGTGACGACCTGTCGACACCGGAGGACCTGGCCGCGTTCGTCGTTCGCTGGCAGATGTCCGGGGCCCGCACCGGAACCGTGGCGGAACTGGCCGCCGTGCAGGCCATCCGGCCACGGTTGCGGGAGATCTGGTACGCCGACGACGGACGCGCCGTCGAGATCGTCAACACACTGCTGCGGGAGGCGGACGCGCTGCCGCAGCTCGTCCGGCACGACGGCTGGGACTGGCACCTGCACGCCACGCCGTCGGACGCCGCGCTGGCCGACCGGCTCGCCGTCGAGGCGGCCATGGCCATGGTCGACGTCATCCGGATGGGCGACCTCGACCGGCTGCGGATCTGCTCCGCCGACGACTGCGACGACGTCTTGGTCGATCTGTCGCGCAACCGGTCCCGCCGGTTCTGCGACGGCGGCTGCGGCAACCGGGCCAACGTCGCGGCCTACCGCGCCCGCCGAGCCACGACCTAGGAGCCGGCCACCGGCTCCGGCTCCCGATGCCGAGCCTTAGTTGCCGGCTCGGGCGACAGCGGAGACGGCGGCACCCGCAGCACGCGGGCCACCCCCGAAGGCAGCCACCAGTTCCACTGCCCGAACAGGCTGACCAGCGCCGGGACCAAGAGCGCCCGCACGATCGTCGCGTCGATCAGGATGCCGACGCCGAGCGCCGTACCGAGCACCTTGATGTCCGTGCCCGGAGCCGAGGCCAGCGCAGCGAACGCGAAGAACAAGATCAGCGCTGCGGAGGTGACCAGCCGCCCGGTCCGGCCCAGCCCGGTGATCACCGCCGCCGATGTCGACCCGGTCTGGTCGTACTCCTCGCGCATCCGGGCCAGGATGAACACCTCGTAGTCCATCGACAGGCCGAACAGGAACGCGAAGATGAGCACGGGCAGCCAGAACGTGATCGCCCCCGTCGCCGACACCCCGAAGATGGCGCCCGAGCCGTTCCCCATCTGCCAGAAGAACACGATGGAACCGAACACCGCGGCGAGGGAGACCAGGTTCAGCAGCACGGCCTTGATGGGCAGCAGGATCGACCGGAATGTCCGCACCAGCAGGATGAACGTGATGGCGGCGATCAGCAGCAGGACGTACGGGAACCGGTCGTACACCGCGCTGGAGTAGTCCTCCACGGCGGCGCCGGCGCCGCCGACTCCGACCGCACCGTCCGTGGCCTGCTCGACGGCGGTCCGTACCGCGTCGACGACGGCGGTGCCGTCACTGTCCACCGTCTCCGAGGTCGGGAGGACGTCGACGATCGTCGTGCCGTCCGCGGTGCCCCCGGCCACGGCGGCGTACACCCCGGCGACCCCGGCCGCCGCCTGCGCGGCGGCCTCGCCCTGGTCCTCGGGTACCAGCACCTCGATCGGCGTGAGGACCCCGGTGCCGATTCCGCCCTCGCGGAGTAGCTGCACGCCGTCGTACGCCGGGCCGCTGCGGGCCAGGGACTCCAGACCGGACTGCCCGATCCGCAGGCTGAACACAGGGATGATCAGCAGGGCCAGGACGACCAGGGCGATGCCCGTGGCGACGTAGCGGCGCGCCACGATCGCCCGAGCCCAGGCCGACCAGCCGCGGGAGGCCACCCCTTCCTTGCGGATCCGCGGGTAATCGATCCGCGGCCCGATCGAAGACAGCAGGGCGGGCAGCAGGGTCAGCACGACCGCGCAGCTGACGAGCGGGATCAGCATGCCGCCGAGTCCCATGCTGCGGAGGAACGGCACCGGCACCACGAGCAGGGCGAGCAGGCTGATCGCGACCGTCACGCCCGAGGCGACAACAGCGTTACCCGCGGTCTGCATCGCTACGACGACGGCGTCGTGGTTGTCCCGGCCGTGCGCGCGCTCCTCCCGCCACCGCGACACGAGCAGCAGCGAGTAGTCGATAGCCACCCCGAGGCCGATCAGGGAGATGAGGAACTGGACCACGAAGCTGACGTCGGTGAAGGTCGTCAGTCCGAGCACGAGCAGGAACGTCGTGAGGATCGACACCGCCGCGATGACCAGCGGCAGAAGGGCCAGGAACGAGGCGTACACGAAGATCAGCACCGCGAGCGCCCCGACGGCACCGAGGAGCGTCTCCAGGAGGACGCTCGGCCCTTCGGTGTCCCCGCCGGCCGACAGCAGCCCGTAGGACGTGATGTTCGACTCCAAGCCGGCCGCGGTCGCCGCTTGGGTGAAGACCGGACCGAACTGGGCGTCGGCCCCAGGGCCGAAGCCGGTCGGCAGAGGGCCCTGCACCAGGGCGAAGGTCGTCCGCCCGTCCTCGGAGATGAAGGCCTCGTCGCCGGAGCTGGCCAGGTCCACGACCCGCAGGTTCGGCACCTGGGTGCGGATGGCGTCGTACACGGCGGCGATGGCCGGGGCGTTGTCCGCGACCGTCTGGCCCTCGGGCACGGTCAGCAGAGGTAGGTAGGTGTCGAAGCTGGACACGCCGTACGTCTGGATGATCTGCTGCTCGGCCGCGTCACCCGGCTGACCGGGCAACGAGAAGTCGAAAGTGAGCCGATCGCCCAGCTGGCCCGCCGCCGCGCCGCCCGCGACGAACAACAGGAGCCAGGCGATACACACGAGGATGCGGTGGTGGAGTACTGCTTCGGCGAATCGCTTCACGGGCGCAGCGTCTCTCATGTGTCCAGGGAATTCAGCAACGTGTGTCTGAATTCTTTGTCCTCGCGCGTGCAACAGTGCAGGCATGGCAGTCCTCAACGCCGCGGCCCGGCAGCTCATCGAGTCCGGCGCCCTCGCCCACCTCGTCACTCTGGACGACGACGGTTCGCCCCAGGTGAGCGTCGTCTGGATGGCCGTCGCCGAGGACGGCGGTGAGCTGCAGGCCGCGCACCTCGACGGCCGACAGCGCAAGCTGCGCAACATCCGCCGCGACCCCCGCGTCACGGTTTCCTTCGAGTCCACCGAGGCGAACGCCGTCGGCATGAAGCACTTCCTCGTCGTCCACGGAGAGGCCTACGTCACCGAGGGCGGCGCTCCCGGGCTCCTGCACGAGCTGGCACAGACGTACGTCGGCCCGGGTACGACGTTCCCGCCGATGCCCGACCCGCCGCCGGGCTTCGTCACCCACATCCGGATCACCCGGATCGGCGGGGCCGGCCCGTGGCAGGACTGATCGACCACGGCGCTCACCTAGCTGGCGGCGGAGTCAGCGGCGAAGCTTGCCGACGGCGGCCACCAGCGCCGAGTACGCCGACAGCTCCTCGCGCAGCGGCGCCAGGATGAGTTCCTCGCCTACCGCGTCGACCCGGCGCCGCAGCTCCGACGCCGCCCGACGACGGCGGCGCGCGGCGCCCACGGCGATGAACGGGCGGGCCAGCACGCGTAACAGCAGCCCCCCGACCAGTCCCCCGACGAGCAGCACCGTCGGCCAGGCGAACGGTCCCAGCGAGGGCGCGTGCAGGTCGATCTGCAGGTAGCCGAGCACGGCCAGCAAAGCCAGCCAGAGGGCCCCGGTCACCGCTACGCCGAGCAGCGCCCACTGCGCGGCCGCCGCCCAGCGCCACCACCGCGGCGG
>JACCSC010000059.1 GCA_013813215.1 Geodermatophilaceae bacterium
GTCCTCGCCCTGGCCGGGATCAGCGACTACCTCGACGGGAAGCTCGCCCGGTGGCTGAACCAGGCCAGCCGGCTGGGTGCCCTGCTGGATCCGCTGGCCGACCGGCTCTACATCGTGAGCACGCTGGTCGCCTTCGTCCTGCGCGAGGTCATCCCGCTGTGGGTGGCCGCGTTGATCATCGGCCGTGATCTGGTGCTGGCGTTGTGCCTGCCGATCCTGCGGCACTACAGCTACCCACCGCTGTCGGTGCACTACCTGGGCAAGGCGGCGACGTTCAACCTGCTCTACGCCTTCCCGCTGCTGCTGCTCGCCGACGGTGACGGCCAGGTGGCCGAGGTGGCGGCGCCGATCGCCTACGCCTTCACGATCTGGGGGGTGGCGCTGTACCTCTGGGCCGGCGGGCTGTACCTCGTGCAGGTGGTCCAGCTGATCACGGCGGCCCGCGCCGAGCCCGCGAGGTAGCCTCGACCGCCAGCGCGGCAGTCGAGGAGTCGGGAACCATGAGCACCCACCGTGCGACCAGTGGGCCGCCGCCCGCCGGGATGATCACCGCGCTGCTGGAGCAGACGCTGGACCCGGCGTACGCCGAGGCCGCACAGCGACGCGACACCGGGCCGGCAGACCACCGCTGGAACGCCCGGGCGGTCCTGGCGGCGGTCGTGGTCGCCGGGCTGATCCTCGGCGTCGCGTACGCCGACACCCGCGCCGCCGCGCCGAGCAGCGAGCGGACCCGGCTCGCCCTGGTGGCCGACGTCCAGCGCGAGACGGCGCTGGGGGCCGACCTGCAGCAGCGGCTGGAGGAGCTGCGGGCGGAGGTGTCCCTTGCCCTGGACGACGCGCTGACCGCGACCCGGGATGGCCGCGCCCAGGCCGAGCGGGTCTCGACGCTGGAGTACGCCAGCGGCGTCCTCGCGGTGAGCGGGCCGGGGCTGCGGGTCACCGTCTCCGACGCTCCGCCGGAGGAGACACTGGACCCGGTGACCGGTGAGCCGATCGACGCCGTCCCCGAGGCGGGCCTGGTCCTCGACATCGACCTGCAGGCCGTCGTGAACGGTCTGTGGGCGGCGGGGGCAGAGGCGATCGCCGTCGGCGGGCAGCGGCTGTCGTCGACGACGTCGATCCGGACCGCGGGCGAGGCGATCCTGGTCGACTTCCGGCCCGTCACCAGCCCGTACGTCGTCGAGGCGATCGGCGGTGAGCAGCTGGTGTCCCGCTTCGCCGGCTCGGACACGGCCGCGCGCTACGACGCCTACCGGCAGCTCTACGGGATCGGCTTCGACCTGGTCTCGGCCGACACTCTCGACCTGCCCGCCGCCGCGGACACCGACCTGCGCTTCGCCGGTCCGGTGGCCCGGGAGCAGCCGGGGGAGACCAAGTGATCCCTGCCTTCGCGCTGCTGATCGGGGTGATCCTCGGGCTCGTGCTCGACCCCACGGTGCCGCTCTGGCTGCAGCCGTACCTGCCGATCGCGGTAGTGGCCGCCCTGGACGCAGTCTTCGGCGGCGTACGGGCCTGGCTGGACGGCCTGTTCGACGCCAAGGTGTTCGTGGTGTCCTTCGTGTCCAACGTGCTCGTCGCCGCGCTGATCGTCTTCCTCGGCGACAAGCTGGGAGTCGGCGGTCAGCTGTCCACCGCGGTCGTCGTGGTCCTGGGCATCCGCATCTTCGGCAACGCCGCGGCCATCCGAAGGCACGTGTTCCGTGCCTGAGCAGCCTGGGCAGCCTGAGGAGCCGGGCGAGCGCGCGGCACGCCCGGCCGACTCCGAGGCGGCGGCGCCGCAGCAGCCGACCAGCAACCGCCGGGCCGGCATGCTGATCGGCCTGCTGTGCCTGCTGCTCGGCTTCGCGCTCGTCGTCCAGGTCAGGAGCACGACCGACGCCTCCGGGCTGGGCGCGGCCCGGCAGGAAGACCTGGTCAGCATCCTGGACGACCTGTCGGCGCGCGAGGACCGGCTGCGCCAGGACATCGCCACCCAGGAGGAACTGCGCGACCGCCTGGTCTCCGGTGACGACCAGTCCGACACCGCCCTGGCCGAGGCCCTGCTGCGGGAGCAGCAGCTGGCGATCCTGGCCGGCACGGTGGCCGCCGAGGGGCCGGGGATCGAGCTGACCGTGTCCGACCCCGGCGCGGAGGTGGGCCCGGAGGTGCTGCTCAACGCGATCCAGGAACTGCGGGCGGCCGGCGCCGAGGCGATGCAGGTCGGCGATGTCCGGATCGGGGTCTCCTCGGCGGTGACCGGACGGGCCGGCCTCCTGGTCATCGATGGCATCGAGCTGACCGCGCCGTACACCATCCGGGCCATCGGTGATCCGCAGACCTTGGAGATCGCGCTCAACATCCCCGGCGGTGTGGTGAACACGGTCAGCCGAGCGGGGGGAGAGGCGACCATCGAGCAGCAGGACGCCGTCGTGGTCTCCGCCTTGCGACCCGTCGACGACCCTGAATACGCTCGCCCGGCCGAGGACGAGGAAGACTGAGCGCGCGCGGAGACCACGGCCCCCCGCGCCTGAGGAGACGACGTGATCCCCGACGACCGTAGGTACACCGCCGAGCACGAGTGGGCCCGGCCGACCGAGGACGGCGCCGTCCTGCGGATCGGCATCACCGACTTCGCGCAGGACCGGCTGGGCGACATCGTCTTCGTCTCGCTGCCCGAGGTGGGGGACGCCCTCGACGCCGGGCAGTACTTCGGCGAGGTGGAGTCCACGAAGAGCGTGTCGGACCTGTACGCGCCGGTCGCAGGCACCGTGACGGCCCGCAACGACGCCCTGGAGCAGACCCCCGAACTGGTCAACGGCGACCCGTTCGGGGAGGGCTGGATGCTCGAGATCCAGATGACCGACAGGGCGGCGTACGACGACCTGCTCGACGCCGGAGCGTACGGGGAGATCATCTCCGCCGGCTGACCGGGCTCGCACCAGGCTCAACCTCTACTGCGGATTGACCCTTGTTCCGTGGCCTGGCTACTCTCGCCGACGTGTATTGCAGCCGGTGCGGCCACCAGAATCCCGACGACGCACACTTCTGCTCGAACTGTGGCCAGTCGCTGGCCTCGGCCGCTGAGCCGGCGAGCAGCGGTGAGACCACGAAGGTCATCCCGAAGGTCGGGGTGGACGACACCGGGGAGGTCCCCGAGGCAGCCGACGACGGTTCCTCCGGGCACACCGGAGCGGTCGAGGCGTTACCGAGCGGCTCGGGCCTGCTCGTCGTCAAGCGCGGCCCGAACGCCGGCAGCCGGTTTCTGCTGGACCAGGACGTCACGACCGCGGGCCGGCACCCGGACAGTGACATCTTCCTCGACGACGTGACGGTGTCCCGGCGGCACGTGGAGTTCCGCCGCGAGGGCAAGGGGTTCTCCGTGCACGATGTGGGCAGCCTGAACGGCACCTACGTCAACCGGGAGCCGATCGACTCCGCGTCGCTGTCCGGCGGGGACGAGGTCCAGATCGGTAAGTTCCGCCTCACCTACCTGACCGCCTCGCGGCCCGACGACGCCGCCGAGGGATGAGTTCTGCGGCCCGGCCGCGGGGGCCGGTGCCGGGTGCGGGCACGAGCGCCGACAACCTTTCCGCCGCGAAGGCGCCGGTATGACGGCGTCGGCCCGCTCGTTTATGAGCATCGGCGAGGTTCTCGCGCAGCTCCGGCCGGAGTTCCCCGAGATCACGATCTCCAAGATCCGCTTCCTGGAGGAGCAGGGGCTGATCAGCCCCGAGCGCACGCCGGCGGGCTACCGCAAGTTCGCACGCGACGACGTCACCCGGCTGCGCTACGTGCTGGCCGCCCAGCGCGACCAGTACCTGCCGTTGAAGGTGATCAAGGAGAACCTGGGCGCGCTGGACCGAGGGCTGACGCCCAGTGCGGGCCCGGGCGAGCCCGCCGGCCTGCCGCGGGGACTGTCACTGGCTGCGGGGCTACCTGGCCCGGAGGACTTCCTGCGCGAGCCGGCCGACATCCGGCTGTCCCGTACCGAATTGCTCACCGCCTCCGGGCTGGCCGACGAGCAGCTGGCCCAGCTGGAGCAGTTCGGCCTGGTGGCCAGCAGCCGTGGGTACTACGACGCGGACGGCCTCGTGGTGGCCAAGACCGTGCGGGACATGGGCGGCTTCGGGATCGAGGCCCGGCACCTGCGCGGCTTTCGCAGCGCCGCCGACCGCGAGATCGGCCTGTTCGAGCAGGTGATCACGCCGATCGCCCGCCAGCGCGGGCCGGAGGCGCGCGGCCGGGCCGAGGAGGTGGTGCGCGAGCTCGCGTCGTTGTCGGTGCGGCTGCACGCGAGCCTGGTCAAGGCCGGCCTACGCAGGGTGCTCGGCGGCTGACGGCCGCGGGTTGCTGCGCCGGAAGGCGCGGCGGGTTTCGGCCCATCGCGACCACCCCCTCCGTGTAACGTTGGACGGCGTGGGGCCGGGTGCCTCCGTCCCCGTTCCCCGTCGTACTTACCGGCCCCGTCGCCGGCCCGATCACGGGTCGTCGACACCGCCCGATCCGTCGAGGAGGGCAGCGTGCACGAACTGCGAGTGGTCGGCGTACGGGTCGAATTGCCAGCCAACCAACCCGTGGTCCTGCTCAAGGAGACCGAGGGCGAGCGCTACCTGCCGATCTGGATCGGTGCGGTCGAGGCCGCGGCCATCGCCTTCGAGCAGCAGGGCGTGCACCCGAGCCGACCGATGACCCACGACTTGCTGCGCGACGTCATCGGTGCCCTCGGCGGGACGCTCGAGGCGGTGCACATCACCGAACTGAAGGACGGCCTGTATCTCGCCGACATGATCTTCGCCGGCTCCACCACGGTGAACGCCCGTCCGTCCGACGCCATCGCGGTGGCCCTACGGGTCGGCACGCCGATCTTCGTGGCCAGCAGCGTGCTGGACGAGGTAGGGATCACGATTCCCGACGAGGACGAGGACCAGGTGGAGAAGTTCCGCGAGTTCCTGGACCAGATCTCACCGGAGGACTTCGCCAGCGGCCAGCAGTGAGGCTACAAGCGCGGCTCAAACTCTCAGCCTCAACCTTAAGTAGAGGGTTCGGACACGCCGACGACGTGCGTTGACACGGTCCCGGCGGCTCCCTACGGTCCGAATTACCACGGTGTCAGTTCCGCGCGGGCGACCGGCTGTGACTGGCGCGGTGGCACTCGACGAGGCGCAGCGCCGCCAGCAGGAGGAGCAGTCGTGGCCCCACCGCAGAACCCACCGCCGACCCGTGATCCGCTGGAGTCCGCGCAGGGCGAGCTGTTCGCCGCACCGTCGCCGGACGACGACCGGGTCGGCTACCGGGGGACCGTCGCGTACGCCGTCGCCGGCATCACCTACCGGCAGCTGGACTACTGGGCGCGCACCGGCCTGGTCGCACCCAGCATTCGGGCCGCCGCGGGCTCGGGCAGCCAGCGGTTGTACTCCTTTCGCGACATCCTGGTGCTCAAGGTGGTCAAGCGGCTCCTGGACACCGGGATCTCCCTGCAGAACATCCGTACCGCGGTGGAGCACCTGCGAGCGCGTGGCAGCCAGGACCTGGCCAAGATGACCCTGCTCTCCGACGGCACGACGGTGTACGAGTGCACCTCGCCGGAGGAGGTCGTGGACCTGCTCCAGGGCGGTCAAGGCGTCTTCGGGATCGCGGTGAGTGGCGCCTGGAAGGAGCTGACCGGCTCGCTGGCCGAGCTGCCGGCCGAGCGCGCCGACGGCGTACTCGAGGCGGTCAGCGCCGACGAGCTGACCTCCCGGCGGCAGCGCCGTACGTCGGCCTGACCGACCGGTACTCAGGTCAGGCGGGCTCCCCAGCTTGCCGTGACGGATTCCCCGGGCCGCAGGTTCCGGACCAACTCGCCGGTCCGGAACGCGTTCGGCGGGCAGCTCATCGGCTCGGCGCCCAGCCCGCGTCGGCGCCGCTCGGGAGCCAAGGTGTCGGCGGTGAAGATCTCGATGATCGGATAGGTCTCGTCGACCCACAGTTCGGCGCGCCGCCCGTCGGTGCCGGTCAGCCGCACCCAGGCCAGGCCCTCGTCGTCGCGGCTGAGGTCGGTGAAGGCGAAGTCGACCTCGAGCTCTCCGACCGGCCGGCCGGACCGGAAGTCGAAAGGCGTGTCGTCCACAGGCTCGGTGCCGATCGGAAGTTGGCGTTCGACGTCGGTCAGGATGCGGGTCCGGGCGGGGAGCTCCAGTACGCAGTCGTCGACCAACGCGCTGCCGGGGGACAGGTACGGATGCTGGCCGCAACCGTAGGGACAGGTGCGGTCGCCGACGTTCGTCGCGCTGGTCCGAACGGTCAGGCCAGACGCGGCGAGCGCGTACTCCACCTGGACGTCCAACGCGAACGGATACCCCTTGCGTGGGTGCAACCGGGTCGCCATCACCACGCGGTCGTCCCCATGCTCGACGGCATGCCAGGGACGCCACTGCAGGAAGCCGTGGATCGCGTTGCGCTTGTCCGGCTCGGTCAGGGCCACCTGTTGTTCGGTGCCGTCGAAGGTGTAGCGGCCGTCCTCCAGCCGGTTCGGCCAGGGGACGAGCGGGGTGCCGTGCGCCCCGTCGCACATGGCGTCCCGGTCGTACGGGTGCAGGACCGGCCGGCCGCCGTGGGTGTAGGTCCGGATGCCGCCGCCCACCTCGACGATGGTGGCGCGCTGGTCGCCGCTGGCTATCTCGAACTGCTCGCCCGACGGTGCACTGTCCACGGTGCCTCCTATTCGCAGCCATTCCTACTCGTGCCGGTCGGCGCCGTACACACCGCTCGGGTAACCTCAGCCCGCCGGCGATGCCGCGTGGGAGAGTCCCCTACAGCCAGTGGGGCGCGCCGAAGGGGCAACCACCCCGGAACCTCTCAGGCCCACGGACCACGCGGAGCAGGCGACTCTGGACGGGCAGCGGACAGAGGGGGCAGGGGTCTGACCACCCCGACGCCCCAGCGCGCCCGCATCGTCCCGGAGGTTCCCGCTGATGACCCGCACCCGGCTGGCCGACCTCGAGTCCGCCGCTCCGTTCCGCACCCGACACATCGGCCCGGACCCCGCCGAGCAGGCAGTGATGCTGGAGACGGTCGGCTACGCAGGGATCGACGAGCTGATCGACGCCGCCGTGCCCAAGGGCATCCGCAGCACCGAGGAGCTCAGCCTGCCAGCGGCCGGCTCCGAACCGGAAGTGCTCGCCGCGCTGCGGGCGCTGGCCGATCAGAACACCGTGGCCACGCCGATGCTCGGGCTGGGCTACTACGGCACGCACACCCCGGGGGTGATCGCCCGCAACGTGCTGGAGAACCCGGCGTGGTACACCGCCTACACGCCCTACCAACCCGAGATCAGCCAGGGCCGGCTCGAGGCGTTGCTGAACTTCCAGACGATGGTGGCCGAGCTCACCGGGCTGCCGCTGGCCAACGCCTCGATGCTGGACGAGGCGAGCGCCGCTGCCGAGGCGATGCTGCTGGCCCGCCGGGTCGGCAGGGGCCGCAACTCCCAGAGCTTCCTGGTCGACGCCGGCTGCCTGCCGCAGACCATCGCCGTCCTGCAGACCCGGGCCAAGCCGCTGGGCATCGAGCTGACCGTGGCCGACGTCGCGAACGGCCTCCCGGAGGGGGAGTTCTTCGGCGCCCTGCTGCAGTACCCGGCCGCCGATGGCGCGGTCCGCGACCTCGCGCCGCTGGTCGAGCAGGCCAAGGAGCGCTCGATCGCGGTGGCGGTGGCCGCCGACCTGCTCGCCCTGACGTTGCTGCGCCCGCCGGGGGAGTGCGGCGCGGACATCGTGCTCGGTACGACGCAGCGCTTCGGCGTACCGCTGGGGTACGGCGGACCGCACGCCGGCTACCTCGCCGTCCGCGACACGCTGGCCCGCTCGCTGCCGGGCCGGCTGGTGGGGGTGTCGGTGGACGCCGACGGCGCCCAGGCCTACCGGCTCGCGCTGCAGACCCGCGAGCAGCACATCCGTCGGGAAAAGGCGACGAGCAACATCTGCACCGCGCAGGTGCTGCTGGCCGTCATGGCCAGCATGTACGGCGTCTACCACGGGCCCGACGGGCTGCGGGCGATTGCCACCCGCACGCACCGGTACGCTGCCGTACTGGCCGCCGGCCTGCGAGCCGGCGGCATCGAGATCGGGCACGAGGCCTTCTTCGACACCGTGCTGGCCGTGGTTCCCGGCCGGGCCGGTGCTGTCGTCGAGGCCGCGGCCGGGCGGGGCATCCTGCTGCGTCGGATCGACGACGACCGGGTAGGGATCGCCTGCGACGAGACCACCACCCGGGCGCACCTGGTCGCGGTCTGGGCGGCGTTCGGCGTCGACCGGACCGACGTCACCGGCCTCGACGAGGTCACCGACGACGCCCTGCCCGCGGCGCTGCGCCGCGAATCGGACATCCTGACCCACCCGGTCTTCCGCACCCACCACTCCGAGACCGGCATGCTGCGTTATCTACGCCGGCTGGCCGACAAAGACATCGCACTGGACCGGTCGATGATCCCGCTGGGCTCCTGCACGATGAAGCTCAACGCCACGACGGAGATGGCCGCGGTGACCTGGCCGGAGTTCGCCGGAGTGCACCCGTTCGCGCCGTCCCAGCAGACGATCGGCTACCGGAGGCTGACCACCGACCTGGAGCACTGGCTGGCCGAGCTCACCGGCTACGACGCGGTGAGCCTGCAGCCGAACGCCGGCTCACAGGGCGAGCTGGCTGGCCTGCTCGCCATCCGGGAGTACCACCTGGCCCGCGGCCACGACCGGCGCGACGTCTGCCTCATCCCGGCCAGCGCGCACGGCACGAACGCCGCCAGCGCCGTGCTGGCGGGCCTGCGGGTGGTCGTGGTGGCCTGCGACACCCAGGGCAACGTGGACCTGGCCGACCTGCACGACAAGCTGACCACCCACGGCGAGCGGCTGGCCGCGATCATGGTCACCTACCCGTCCACGCACGGGGTCTTCGAGGAGACCATCGGCGACATCTGTGCCTCGGTGCACGGGGCCGGCGGACAGGTGTACGTCGACGGCGCGAACCTCAACGCGCTGGTCGGACTGGCCAAGCCGGGCCACTTCGGGGCCGACGTCAGCCACCTCAACCTGCACAAGACGTTCTGCATCCCGCACGGCGGGGGCGGGCCGGGGGTGGGGCCGATCGGCGTCCGGGACCACCTGGCGCCGTTCCTCCCGAACCACCCGCTCACGCCCGAGGCGGGCCCGGCCACCGGTCCGGGCCCGGTGGCGGCCGCGCCGTGGGGCTCGGCCGGGATCCTGCCGATCTCCTGGGCCTACCTGCGGCTCATGGGTCCGGAGGGGCTGCGGGCTGCCACCGAGGCGGCCATCCTGTCGGCGAACTACCTGGCGGTGAAGCTGGCCCCGCACTACCCGGTTCTCTACACCGGCAGCAGCGGCCTGGTGGCCCACGAGTGCATCGTCGACCTGCGCCCGATCACCGCCGAAACCGGGGTCACCGTGGACGACGTCGCGAAGCGGCTGATCGACTACGGCTTCCACGCGCCGACCATGAGCTTCCCGGTGGCGGGCACGCTGATGATCGAGCCGACGGAGTCTGAAGACCTGGCCGAACTGGACCGCTTCGTCGAGGCGATGGTGGCCATCCGGGGGGAGATCGCGGCGGTGGCCTCGGGAGAGTTCGACCGGACCGACAACCCGCTGCGCGGGGCACCGCACACCGCGGCCATGCTGGCCGGGGACTGGGGGCACGGCTACTCGCGGGAGCGGGCGGCGTACCCGATCCCTTCGTTGCGGGAGGGGAAGTACTGGCCGCCGGTACGCCGGGTCGACGGGGCGTACGGCGACCGCAACCTCATGTGCAGCTGCCCGCCGGTGTCGGCGTACGACGCCGACTGATCAGGCGACGGAGACGGCCCGCAGCGGCCGGCGGGAAGCGATGATGCTGCGGTCGGGCAGGATCTCCCCGTTGTCCTCGAAGAGGACTACGCCGTTGCAGAGCAGGGACCACCCCTGCTCGGGATGACCGGACACGACATGGGCCGCGTCGCGGTCGGGGCTGTCGGCGGCGGGACAACCCGGCTGGTGAACGCACATGACGTACGTCTCCTTCGGTGCCACTGGCGGGTCCGGACCTGCGGTCCGGGTGAGACCCGCGGCACAGTGTTAACCCATGACACCGCTTTCGTCCACCGAATCGCCGCACCGTGACCGGAGCGTGTCATGAACCTGCCACGCTAGGAAAGCGCTTGCATGCGACCGGTCAGGTTCGGCCTTGCCGCTCCTGCGCCTGGTGCAGTCGCGGCGAGTAGGGCAGCCAGTCGGCGAGCAGGTGTGGGAGCCCTTCCTCGACCAGCATCTCGATCACCGTCGGGTCGTCGTCGACGACCAGGGCGATCGCGTGTGTACGACGCAGGGTCCGGAGGAAGTCGCGCTTGGCCTGGCGGGCCGGCCGGCGGTCCCGGTCCGGGCGCATGAGCAGCGGCCCGCTGGGCATGCCGTGGCGGGTCAGCCACTGCTCGGTCAGCCGCCGGTTGCGCTCGGGACGGCCGGTCAGCCAGCACAGTCCGGTCCCCTCGGGCAGCGCCGTCACGAGCGCATGGCCTTCGGGCAGCAGCGGATCATGGGCCGCCGCGGCGAAGAACTCGTCCCACCGGCGCGGGTGCTGGTTGAGCAGGTGCAGCCGGTGGCTGACGTCGGCGACGACACCGTCGATGTCCACCACCACCAGCGGCGACGCGGGGTCGGGCAGCTCCGGTGGCACGCGGGCGACCGTACCCGCCGCCGGCGCGATGGTTACTACTGAGTGCGGCGCGCGTTGGGGCAGGGTGGTCACTATGACCGCCTCATCTCGCACACCTCCTTCGACAGCCTCGACGCCTACGCGATGTCGGTGTTCTGGGGCCAGGTGCTCGGCTTCACCCAGGATCCTGACAACCCGGACGAGCCCGGTGACGAGGAGTGCTTGATCCTCTCCGCCGACGGCACCCAGCGGCTGCTGTTCATCGAGGTACCGGAGCCGAAGCAGGTGAAGAACCGTCTGCACCTGGACCTGGTGCCGGCCGAAGGCACCCGTGACGACGAGCTGGCGCGCCTGTTGGAACTGGGAGCCCGCACGGTCGACGATCGCCGCCGCCCGGACGGGTCGGGCTGGGTGGTGCTCGCCGACCCCGAGGGCAACGAGTTCTGCATCCTGCGCAGCGACGCCGAACGCGTTGCCTGACCGGGCCGGGTTCGCCGTGCCACGACGTGTCACCAACGCTCCGCCGACGATGACTTCCAGTCTCCGAGGGAGTCGGTCCAGGTGATCGTCGCGGAGAGCGACGGCAGGAGGAGGGCAGCAATGGGCAAGGTTCTCATGGGGGCGGCGGTCTCCGTCGACAGGTTCATCGCCGACGACCAGGACGGCGTGGGCGCGCTGTTCGACTGGTATCACAACGGCGACGTGGCTGTGACTCTGGGCGACCCCGACCGGGTCTTCCACGTCAGCGCGGCCAGTGCTGAGTACCTGCAAGATGAGCTGGGCAACATCGGTGCCGACGTGATCGGGCGGCGGCTGTTCGATCTCGCTGGCCGATCCGCGGACGGTCCGGGTGACCGGGTGTCTCACGTCAGGTACGCCGTAAGTAGCGCTGAGCCGCCACATCCTCCCGGGAGCAGGCCTCATTAGCCTGCCTGGGTGACCGGGCGACTCGGCAAGCTGCTGGTCGGCCTGGCGCTGTTCGCCCTCGGCGTGACCTGCACCGTGCAGGCTGAGCTCGGCCTGGCGCCCTGGGACGTGCTGCACTCGGCGGTCAGCGAGCTGACCGGGCTCGGCTTCGGGACGGCGTCGGTGCTGGCCAGCGTGGTCGTGCTGCTGTTTGCGATGGCGTTGGGCACCCGGCCGGGGATCGGGACGGTGGCCAACACCCTGCTCATCGGCGCCGCCATCGAAGTGCTGCTGCGGGTGGGCTTCCTCGACACCGCGGATCGCTGGCCGTGGCTTGCCCGGTTGGCGCTGCTCGTAGCCGGCCTGGCCGTCATCGGTCTGGGCAGCGCGCTCTACATCGGCGCCCACCTGGGGTCGGGGCCACGGGACAGTCTGATGATCGCGGTGCACCGCCGGCTCCGGGCGCCGATCGTGCTGGCCCGGACCCTGACCGAGGGCTCGGCCTTCGCCATCGGCGCGCTGCTCGGCGGTGCGGTCGGCGTGGGGACGGTGGTCTCGGTGGTGCTGATCGGCCCCTTCGTGGGGCTCGGCTTCCGGCTGCTGCGGCAGACGCCGACCCGAGGCGAGGGCTGACCGGACGCCGAAGCGCCCGGCCCCTCGGGGGGACCGGGCGCTTCGGGTGTCGATCAGTGAGTGGATCGACCAGACCGATCAGACGGGGCGGACCTGCTCAGCCTGCGGGCCCTTCTGGCCCTGCGTGACCTCGAACTCCACCCGCTGACCCTCGTCCAGGCTGCGGTAGCCGTCGGACTGGATCGCCGAGTAGTGCACGAAGACGTCAGCCCCACCACCGTCCACGGAGATGAAGCCGAAACCCTTCTCGGCGTTGAACCACTTCACGGTGCCTTGTGCCACTTGTCGTGCTCCTTGCATGAACTGATGTCGGAGGTAACGGTCGCAACCTCCGGGCCGACTAGCCGGCCCGTCCCTCGACCCGGTGTCACCGGGAGAAAGCGGAGTCCGCACTGTTCCGCGGGCGTATGACACGATCAGGGAACAACGACCGGAAGGAACGTTAGCACCAGCAGCGCATCCTGGCACGACCGACACCGCGGCGGCGCCTGAACTACCCGGTCGTTCACATCAGTGTGACGCACACCTCGTCGTACACCGGCACCCGTTGCGAGCCGGTTGCCGCGCAGGTCAACCGGGGCAGCGGTGTACTGAGGCCGGCCCGTACCGTGACCGTGGCGGTGCCGCCGGGATGGGCGAACCGTACGGTCCACTGATCGTCTTCGGTCCGGTCGGCGGACAGCGTTCGTACGGCGTCGATCCGGTCCTCACCGAGCGCGGTCCGCAGGTACCTGTCCGCGGCCTGGACCGGCATCGCCAGCGCCGACCTGCCCCGCAGCAGGTCCAAGGCCAGCCGGCCGCCGTCGTGGGTGGCCAGCAAGCGCGGGACCTCATCGGTGGTCACCGTGCCGTAGTAGAGCCCGTGCGGCAGCACCACCACGTTGGCGGCGAACCGGTCACCGCCGACGTGCGAGCACTCCCAGACCTGCTCAGGCCGGGCCGCAGCGAGCGCGGCGGCGACCGGCCGGCCGCGGATCGCGCAGCACGCGTCGTGCCGGGCGTGGGTACAGACCAGGTACGCCGGAGCGGACGAGAACTCGCCGCTGGAGCCGGAAAGCGACACGTCGAGCAAGTCCTCGGCCCCCTGGACCACGCCCCACCACGAGCCCTCGTGTCCCGGCCGCGAGTCGACGATCGCCCACCGCTGGTCGGTGGCTGGCTGCGCGCGTCCCGGCCGGCGGATGAGCATCGGCCGTACGCCGGCCGCGGCGCAACGTCGTTGCAGGGCCACCGCCACCTCACCGTCCAGGCGCGAGGACAGCAGGGCGTCCCGGCCCCACGGGCCCGGCTGCTCGATCAACAGCCAGCGGCGCACCGGGGCTGCGGTCCCGTCGCGCGGGTCGTGTCGTTCCAGGGACAGCGCGGCGCACCGGGGTGGGGCCGGGTCGACGGCGCGGGTCACGAGGCTGTGCTGCTGGTGCCCTGCCCGCCGCCCGGCCCTGAGCTGGCGGTGCAGGGCACCACGAGCCCCTCGACCAGCAACCGGCGGGCCAGCACCACTTGTTCGGCGGCGGCCAGGCCGGGCAGGTCGGCGACGGCCAGGGCCGGGCCGGCCAGGGCGGCGCGAACAGCGGCGGCCGCGGTGCCCGGGAAGCGCACCCGTCGGCCGTCGAGGCTGACCTCCACCTCGTCGCCGACGTCCCGCATCCCGTGCCGCAGGTGGGGTCGCCGGAGGATCCTGGCCGTCACGGTGAGCTGGGCAGCGGCCGCGGTCTGGGCGATCGGAGCCAGCGGAACGGGCCGAACGCCGGACCACAGCTGACGGCGTACCCGCTGTCCAGCGGACTCCGTCGGCAGCTCCGGCAGCCGCTCCACCAGTCGGCGTACGACGGCGTCGATCTCCTCGGTCAGCTCGCCGGTGTCCACACCGAGCGGCAGCGACCGGCGCAGCTCGGGGTCGTCCGCGGCTTCGGCCAGGAGCGCCTCGACCAGCGAGTAGCGGGTCAGGTTGTGGATGCCGACGGTCAGGTGGGCGGACACCTCGCCCTGCGCCGTCGCGGCGTGCAGCCAGCCCCGCGGCAGGTACAGCGCGTCGCCGGGGGCCAGCAGCGTGTCGATCACCGGGGGCGCGGTGGCCGCAGCAGCGACAGCGGCCTTCCGATCGGTCCACGGTTGGGTGCGCAGCGGCTCGGTCAGCACGGGCGGGTGGATCAGCCAGCGCTTCGTCCCGGCCAGCTGCAGGACAAACACGTCGTGCACGTCGTAGTGGGAGGAGAAGCCCTGCGACTGCGGGGGAGTGAGGTAGGCGT
>JACCSC010000085.1 GCA_013813215.1 Geodermatophilaceae bacterium
TCCGGCGGCAGCAGGCTCACCTCGCCGCCGATGAGCTGCGCGTGCGCGCGTGGGCCACGGACCCGCCGGAGCATGTCCATCTGCGCCCGTACGGCGATCACGGTGTGCCCACCGTCGACCCGGACCCGGTTGGCCTCGCGCGAGTGATAGCAGGGGGTGCAGGCCAGGTTGCACCGGGGGAACACCCCGTGGGTGCCCTCGCAGCCGGGCGCGTGCTGGCCCAGCACCTGCGCGGGCGTCTTCACGTGCTCGGGCAGCTCGGCCCACCGCCGGGCGATCGCCTCGGCGTACTCGGGGTCGATCGGTCGGGTCCGCCGTTCCAGCCGGACAAGACGCTCGCGAAGTGCCACCGCGTACCTCCCCGTTCCGGTCCGGCCAGGCTAGCGGGCTCGATACTGTCCCGAGGCAGGTTCGGCGAGGCAACGGGGACCGATGATGACGCGACTCGCGCTGTGCGGCGGGGTGTACTCCAACCCGTACGCGCTGCGTGCTTTCGTCGAGCAGGCGCGGGCGCGCGGGGCGGACCGGCTGGTCTGCCTCGGCGACTTCGGCGCGTACGGCGCCGAGCCGGAGGCGATCTGGCCGCTGCTGGTGAACAACGGCATCGAGTGCCTGGCCGGCAACTACGAGGTGGCCATCGGGAGCCGGCAGCCCGACTGCGGCTGCGGGTACGCCGACGACGCGGACAACGCCTACGCCGCGATCGCCTACGACTACACCCTCCGGCACACCAGCGAGCAGTTCGCGGCCTGGATGCGCACCCTGCCCACCGAGCGGCGGGAGATCGTCGACGGGACCGACGTCCACCTGGTGCACGGCTCGACAATGGCCGTCAACGACTTCTGGTGGGAGTCGCTGCCCATCGAGCAGCACCGGTTACGGGTCGCTGCCTCCCGCGCGGACGTCATCTGCTGCACGCACTCCGGGCTGCCGTGGATCTCCCGATTCGGGAAGACCCTGGTCGTCAACGTCGGCGTACTGGGCCGGCCGGCCAACGATGGCGGCCGGAACGTCTGGTTCGCCCTGCTCGACCTCGAGCCGGGGGTACCGCCGCGCGCCGAACTCGTGGCCCTGGACTACGACTGGGCCGCGCAGGCCGCCTCGATCCGGGCCGCCGGGCTGCCCGAGGCGTTCGCGCTGGCGGTCGAGACCGGCTGCTGGACGACCTGCCTCGAGGTCGTCCCACCCCTGGAGCGTTCGCGCGGGCGCTACCAGCTCTACAAGTCCGCGCTGCCGTCATTCGACGCGGCCGTTGCGGGCTGGCCCGACGTACCGGCGACGGCCGACGACGGACTCCCGGTCATCCCGCTGTTCGGCTCGGCGCTGTTCCCGCCGCGGCTGTGGGTCTACACGAACTTCCACTGCAACCTGGCCTGCGACTACTGCTCGGTCGCTTCCTCACCGCAGGCGCGGCGGCGCGAGATCGACCGGGCCACGTTCGAAGAGTTGGTGGACGACGCCGTCGCCGAAGGCTTCCGCGAGCTGTACGTCACCGGAGGGGAGCCGTTCCTGCAGCCGGACATCGTCGACAAGCTGCTCTACGCCAGCGCGCGGCTCGACGTGGTCTGCCTGACCAACGGGATGCTCTACCAGGGCTACCGGCGTACCCAGCTGGAGCGGCTGGCCGGCCGGCCGCGGCTGGTCCTGCAGACGTCGCTCGACGGTGCCGAACCGCGCTCGCACGACCGGCATCGCGGTCGCGGCTCCTGGCGGCGGGCGCTGGCGGGGCTTGACCTCGCCCGCTCCCTCGGCCTGCCGGTCCGGGTCGGGATGACCGAGACGCCGGACAACGCCGACCAGGTCGAACCGCTGCGCGACCTGCTGGCCGCGCGTGGTGTCGCCGGGCGCGACTTCGCGGTCCGGCCGTTGGTACGGCGGGGACTCTCCGCGACGGGCATCGAGATCGGCGCCACGAACACCGTCCCCGAACTCACCGTCACCGCCGACGGCTGGCACTGGCACCCGGCCGCGGCCGACCTGGGCACCTCGCCGGACTTCCTGCTCGGCGGACCGGACGTCGCGATGGCTGAGGCCAAACGGCGGGTGGTGCAGCGCTTCCTGGAACTGCGCCAGGCCGACGGGTCGCTCCCGGTGGTGCTCAACTGTGCGGTCTGAGGTCTCCATCGTCGTTCCGGTCCTCGACGAGGCGCCCGGGATCGCGGCCTGCTTGCGCCGGCTGCGCCGGGACTTCCCCGAGTGCGACCTCGTCGTCGTCGACGGCGGCAGCCGCGACGGCACGGCTGAGCTGGCCGCCGAGCACGCCCGCGTCGTGCCCAGCGCGCCCGGTCGGGGCCGGCAGATGAACGCCGGAGCTGCGGCCAGTCACGGCGAGATCCTGTGGTTCGTGCACGCGGACTGCACAATCCCGGCGGCCGCGCTGCCCGCGCTGCTGACGGCGATGGCCGACCCCAACGTCGTCGGCGGCGGGCTGACGCTGCGCTTCGACCAGCGCTCGGCCGGCCTGCGGTGGCTGGCTGTCACCTCGAACGCGCGGGCGCGGCGGCTGGGCTGGGTCTTCGGAGACCAGGCGATGTTCGTCCGCCGGGCGGTCTTCGGCGCCCTCGGCGGCTTCCCCGAGATCCCGCTCATGGAGGACCTCGAGCTGTCCCGGCAGCTGCGCCGGCGGGGTCGCCTGGTCGTCCTCCCGGTGGCCTGCACCGCCTCGGCCCGGCGGCTGGTCCAGCACGGCCCGTGGCGGATGACCGTGCTCATGCAGGTGCTCAAGGCGCAGTACCTGGCCGGCGTCGACCCGGAACGGATCCGCCGCCGCTACGAGGCCGGTACGCGCCGCGGTCGCCGCTCCGCGATGCTCGCCGGGTCTCAGCCGACCGGTTCGCGCACGTAGCTGCGCGCCACGTCGATCCCGAAGACCTCGGGCTGGCCGACCGGCTCGGGGCCGAGGGCCCTGGCCAGCACGGGCCCGAGCGTCTCGGCGAAGAACCGGTCAGCGTGCGCCCTGGACTCCCAGAGGGTGACGACCCGGAGCTTGCCGTTGCTCGTTCCCACGTAGCGCGCCGTCATTCCGTGGGGCTCCGTGTCCACCAACGCGGTGACCTTGTCGAACTGCTCGATGGACGAGAACGGCGGGGTGGCGACGGTGATCCACTGCATGACTTCCTCCTTCGTCGGGCGACCGGTGTGGCCGCAGGAGGAACGCTAGGCAGCCGGAGCCGTCCGAACATCCGCCGGATCACTCATCTGCGTACTCATGTTGTGCACGGACGCGCCAGGCGGCGACCTGACTCCGGGTGCTGAATCCCAGCTTGGTGAGGATGTGCTGCACGTGGTTCTGGGCCGTGCGTTCGGAGATCACCAGCCGCCGGGCGATCTGCCTGTTGGTCAGGCCTTCGGCGACCAGCGTCGCGACTTCGGCCTCGCGCGGGCTCAGGGGCGTCGGCCGCCGGTCGTCCGGGTCGAATCGCGCGATTAGGGCGCGAGTGCGGTCGGCGTACGCCGCCATCCCCAACGCTGTCCCGAGGCGGTCCGCGTCGCGGGCGATCACTTCCGCCCGGTCACGATCCCCGTGGCCGTCCCGGGCGAGGAGCGCGGTCGCGAGGTGGAACCACGCCTCCGCGACGAAGCCGGGTGCGCCGGCCCGGTGGGCCTGCTCGGCCGCCACCGCCAGGTCGTCGACAGCCTGATCGAGGCGGCCGAGGGCCGCCGCGCCGCGCCCGAGGGTGAGTTCGACCGGTCCCAGGTAGGCGACGCCGTCACCGATCGCGTGTTCCCCGCGGAACGCCGCGAGCCGGTCGAGCAGTACCTCCAGATCGGCGTACCGCCCGAGGTCGGCGGCGGCCATGGCGGCGTACACATAGCCAGGAAGCAGGAAGAACGCCGGCAGCGACCACCTGTCGAGCGGACCGGCCTGCTGGTAGGACGCCGCCGCCTCGTCGGGCATCCCGGCGCACAGGAGCAGGAACGCGCGCGACAGCCGAGCGATCGTCCTGAAGCGCGGCGGCGGATCGAAGGGACGCAGCGCGAACGCCGCCGCATCGTCGCCGACACCGACGTGGCTGGCCAACGCGGTCTGGAGCCCGAAGTACGCGCCGGCTGCCGGTGCCGGCTCGACCGCACGCATCCGTTCGTACCCTCGGCGACCGACGGCGGCCGCCTCGGCGTACCGTCCCTGCGCCTGGGCCACACAGGCCGTGACGCGGTCCAGATGCCAGGCACTGACCGGGCCGCCGACCCGCTCGACGGCCAGCTGCACCCCGGGCAGATGCTCGGCGGCGACCGCGAGCTCCCCGCGTTCGAGCATGGTGTCGATCCGCCAGAGTTCGCCCCACATGGCGGTCCGGACACTGGTCGTTCGCCGCGCGACGGCGAGCATCTCGGTAGCCAGGAGCAGTCGCTCGCTCCGGCCGGCGGGTCCGGGGCAGGCCTCCTTCCGGGCGTGCAACGCATCGACGAGCGCCCGGTCGTCGTGCGACGCGCGGGCGAGGTCGAGCGCCACCGCGCTCAGTGACTCGGTGCGCTCCTGGTCGCCGGCGTAGAACGCGAGGTGGCTGCGCTGCGCGAACAGTCTCGCGCGCAAGGCCTCGTGGTCGACGTCCCCGAGACCGGCCAGCGCCTGCTCGCACAGCTGCTTCGCGACGGCGTTGATGCGGGCATCGGGGGCGGCCTCGACCACGAGTGCGGCTTCGCCAAGGAGTTCTGCGCTTCCGGCCGCCTGCGCGGCGTCGGCCGCGGCCACGGCGGCCTCCGCGCAACCGTGGAGGTCACCGGCGAGGTAGGCCGCCCGGCCGAGTGCGACCTGAGCGCGGCAGCGGTCGACGTCAGTCATCGACGTCGCGTCGAGGGTGAGCGCGGCCCGGTAGAGCCGCACGCCTTCCTCGTAGGCCAGTCGGCGCACCGCGTCCTCGGCGGCGCGCAGCGTCCATGCGCGGGCCGTTGCCGCCTCGCCGTACGGCGCGAGCTCGGCCCAGTGGCGGGCGATGTCGGCCAGCTGCTCGGACAGGTCGCCGGTGTGCTGAGTCTCGGTTGCCACTGCGACGGCGCGATGCAGGGCGGTTCGTTCGACGGTCGCGAGGGACGCCACGACCGCGTCGCGGGTCAGGGCGTGGACGAACCGGTACTCACCGGCGCCGCCGGCGTGATCGAGCAGGCCGTACGCGATCGCCTCGTCGATCAGCGGCAGGCACCGGCCGACCGGCTCGTCCAGCGTGGCGGCGACGAGGGCCACCGGGAAGTCACGCCCGATGATGGCAGCCGCTTGCACCAGCGCCCGGCAGCCGCCGGAGACTCGGCGCAGCCGCGCGCCGACGACTTCCAGCACCGTGGCCGGTGGGCGAGTCGGGCGCCACGTGCCGTCGGCCATGGCGCGGGCGACCTCCCGGACGAACAACGGGTTGCCGCCGGTGACGTCGAGGACGGTCCGGGCGTCGGCAGCGGACGTCCCCACAGCCGTCGTCGACAGCTGTTGGCGCACCTCGGCCAGGTCGAAGCCACGGAGGTCGAGGCGCACTGCGGCGGGGGAGCGCAGCAGGTCGGGGAGGACCCGGGTCAGGACGTGCGCGGGTTCGACGTCGCGGAAGGCGGCGAACAGGAGCAGCCGCGTGTCCGCGATCTGTTGTGCGAGATGGCGCAGGACGAGCAGCGATGGTTCGTCACCCCAGTGGATGTCGTCGAGGATGACGACCGCGCCGCTCGCGCCGGTGACGCCACGCACCGCCTCGGTCAGGTCCTCGAAGACCCGGAACCGGTCCGCCGGCGACTCGACGTCACCGGCCAGCACGGACTCGGGATCGACTCCCAGCGAACGCAACACCTGACGCCAGGCCCAGTACGCCGGCGCACCCTCGCCTTCCACGAAGCGACCCCAGCCGACGGCGGTGCCGCCGGCGAGGGCGAACCCGGCCAGCTCCTGGGCCAGTCGGGTCTTGCCGAT
>JACCSC010000143.1 GCA_013813215.1 Geodermatophilaceae bacterium
ACACCGACGAGCTCGAGCCGCGGTCGTTCTCCTTCAACTCGCCCTTCGGTGCCTGCCCCGCCTGCGGCGGCCTGGGCACCCGGATGGAGGTGGACCCCGACCTCGTCGTGCCCGACGGCCGCGCCACGCTCGGGCAGGGTGCCGTCCAGCCCTGGTCCGGCGCACACGTCGCCGACTACTTCCTCAAGCTCCTCGGCGCCCTGGGCGAGGAGCTCGGCTTCGACCTGAACACGCCCTGGGACGACCTGTCGCCCCGCGCCCGCCGCTCCGTGCTCGACGGTCACAGCACCAAGGTGCACGTCGTCACCCGCAACCGGTACGGCCGCCAGCGCAGCTACCACGCCGCCTTCGAGGGCGTGCGCCCCTACATCGAGCGCCGCCACCGCGAGGCCGAGACCGATACCAGCCGGGAGCGTTTCGAGGGCTTCATGCGCGAGGTGCCCTGCCCGACCTGCCACGGCAGCCGGCTCAAACCGGTCATCCGCGCGGTCACGATGGGCTCGACCGAGCACGGCGAGATGAACATCGCGGAGGTTTGCGCGCTCCCGATCAACGAGGCGGCGGCCTTCCTGGGGACCCTGGAGCTCAGCAACCGTGAGCGCCAGATCGCCGAGCAGGTCCTCAAGGAGATCCAGGAGCGACTGCGCTTCCTGCTCGACGTCGGCCTCGACTACCTCTCCCTCGACCGGCCCTCCGGTTCGCTCTCGGGCGGCGAGGCCCAGCGGATCCGCCTCGCGACGCAGATCGGTGCCGGCCTGGTCGGCGTCCTCTACGTCCTCGACGAGCCCTCGATCGGGCTGCACCAGCGCGACAACCAGCGGCTGATCGAGACACTGGTGCGGCTGCGCGACCTCGGCAACACCCTGATCGTGGTCGAGCACGACGAGGACACGATCAAGGTCGCCGACTGGGTGGTCGACTTCGGTCCCGCCGCCGGCGAGCACGGCGGCCAGGTCGTGCACAGCGGGACGGTCGAGGACCTCTACGCGCACCCGGACTCGATGACCGGGCTCTACCTCTCCGGTCGGCGGGAGATCCCGCTGCCCGCCGTACGCCGCCCGCGCACCAAGGGCCGCGAGCTGACCGTCGTCGGCGCCAAGGAGCACAACCTCCACGACGTCACCGCCAGCTTCCCGCTGGGGCTCTTCGTCGCCGTCACCGGCGTCTCGGGCTCGGGCAAGTCGACGTTGGTCAACGACATCCTCTACACCTCGCTGGCCAAGCAGATCTACAACGCCCGCGCCGTGCCCGGCCGGCACCAGAAGATCACCGGCCTCGAGCACGTGGACAAGGTCATCCACGTCGACCAGTCGCCGATCGGGCGCACGCCCCGGTCCAACCCGGCCACCTACACCGGGGTATTCGACAACATCCGTAAGTTGTTCGCCTCCACCACCGAGGCCAAGGTGCGCGGCTACCAGCAGGGCAGGTTCTCCTTCAACGTCAAGGGCGGACGCTGCGAGGGGTGCTCGGGCGACGGCACGATCAAGATCGAGATGAACTTCCTGCCCGACGTCTACGTGCCGTGCGAGGTCTGCCACGGGGCGCGCTACAACCGCGAGACGCTCGAGGTGCACTTCAAGGGCAAGACCATCGCCGAGGTCCTCGACATGCCGATCGAGGAGGCCGCGGAGTTCTTCTCCGCGGTCCCCGGCATCTCGCGCCACCTCAGCACCCTGGTCGAGGTCGGGCTCGGGTACGTCCGGCTCGGCCAGCCGGCCACGACCCTGTCCGGCGGCGAGGCCCAGCGGGTCAAGCTGGCCGCGGAGCTGCAGAAGCGCTCCACCGGGCGCACGGTCTACGTCCTCGACGAGCCGACCACCGGGCTGCACTTCGAGGACATCCGCAAGCTGCTGGGCGTCCTCGGCCGGCTGGTCGACGGCGGAAACACCGTCATCGTGATCGAACACAACCTGGACGTGATCAAGACGGCGGACTGGTTGATCGACATGGGCCCGGAGGGCGGCCACGGCGGCGGGCTCGTAGTGGCGGAGGGTACTCCGGAGTACCTGGCCACCGTCGTGGAGAGCCACACCGGTGAGTTCCTGCGCGAGACCCTCGGCGTGCCGGCCCTGCGCGCGGTCGAGCGGGGTGCGGCCCAGCCTCGTCGGGCGGCGCGGGCCAAGAAGGCGCCGGCCAAGCGGGCCAGCGCCTGACCACCGGTCGGTGGGACCGCGCCGACCGGCGGCCGGCGCGTCGATAGCCCAGGATGAGGGCACGACCCCGACCGCAGAGGAGTGGACGATGAGCGAGCGCTGGGTTGACGGTGACCTCGAGGCCGGTGCCGACGACGACCAGGGTGTGGACCCGCCCGAGTCAGGAGCCGGTGCCGAACTCGGGCAGGGCGAGGCGAGCACGTTCGAACCTGAGGAGGACAACCCGGCAGCGGAACCCCCCGAGTGAGGGGCGGATCCGGGTGCCAGCGCTGAGATAGTCCGCGGCCACAACGGCGGGTGACGCGTGTCAATGCTGACGCGCATCATCCGCCACTACCAGACAGACGGACCAGTCTGCTCAAAGGAGCCCCGCGTGGCCGCTGATCCTGCCGCGACCGCCCGCGAGGTCGTACGACGGCACGGCCGGACGTTCGCCGAGGAGGCCCGCATTCGGCTGCGCGACAAGCCGTCGCCGCTGTGGTGTCTGCTGGTGATGTCGTTGATCTGCTCGGCGCGGATCTCCGCGGACATTGCACTGGCGGCTACTCGTGAACTGTGGGCTGCCGGGTGGCGCACGCCACGGGCGATGGCGGCGTCCACCTGGCAACAGCGGGTCGACGCCCTGGGTCGCGGCGGCTACCGGCGCTACGACGAACGCACCGCGGCACAGCTCGGCGAGCTGGCCGAGACTGTGCTCGAGCAGTACGGCGGTGATCTGCGCCGGCTGAGGGAGGCGACGTCGGATCTGCTCGGTGACCTGCAGCAGTTCAAGGGCATCGGGCCAGTGGGGGCAGGGATCTTCTGCCGCGACGTCCAGGCCGTGTGGCCCGACGTCGCGCCGTTCGTCGACGACTTGGCCGCGGACGGAGCGGCGAAGCTGGGCCTACCGCGCAGCGCCGACCGGCTGTCGGCCCTGGTGTCGGCGGCGGACTTCCCGCGGCTGCTCGCCGGTTGTGTCCGGTCGGCGCTGGACGAGGATGTCCTCGAGGACCTCCGCGCCCACCGGTGACCCTTCGGTCCGCGAGAACAGGCTTCGCCACCCCTCGATTCCCGATCAGACGTGGCAAACCGTGTTCTCGCGAGCAGGCCGGCGCGGGCGGCGGTGTCGCCGCATCGACGTAGGCTCGGCGCCGTGGCCGATCCGTCGACGTACCGTCCCGCGACGGGCACGATCCCGGACCGACCCGGGGTCTACCGGTTCCGCGACGAGCGCAAGCGGGTCATCTACGTCGGCAAGGCCAAGAGCCTGCGCAGCCGGCTGAACTCCTACTTCCAGGACGTCGCCGCGCTGCACGTCAGGACCCGCCAGATGGTGCTGACCGCCGCGAGCGTGGACTGGACGACGGTCAGCACCGAGGTCGAGGCGCTGCAGCTGGAGTACAGCTGGATCAAGGAGTTCGATCCACGCTTCAACGTGCGCTACCGCGACGACAAGAGCTACCCCAGCCTCGCCGTCACGCTGTACGAGGACTACCCCCGGCTGCAGGTCATGCGCGGCCCGAAGAAGAAGGGGGTGCGCTACTTCGGCCCCTACGCGCACGCGTGGGCGATCCGGGAGACGCTCGACCTGCTGTTGCGGGTGTTCCCCGCCCGCACCTGCTCCAACGGGGTCTTCACCCGGGCCGGCCAGATCGGGCGGCCCTGCCTGCTCGGCTACATCGGCAAGTGCTCGGCGCCCTGTGTCGGCCGGGTCACCGAGGACCAGCACCGCGTCATCGTCGAGGATTTCGTCGACTTCATGTCCGGCCGCACCGACCAGATGATCCGCAAGCTGGAACTGGAGATGCGGGCCGCCGCGGCGGATGAGGAGTTCGAACGGGCCGCCCGGCTGCGTGACGACATCGGCGCTCTGCGCCGGGCCATGGAGAAACAGGCCGTCGTCTTCGGCGACGGCACCGACGCCGACGTCATCGCATTCGCGCAGGACGAGCTGGAGGCCGCCGTCCAGGTCTTCCACGTCCGCGGCGGCCGGGTCCGCGGCCAGCGTGGCTGGGTCGTCGACAAGGTCGAGCACGTCAGTACGCCGGATCTGGTCGAGCAGTTCCTCCTGCAGGTGTACGGCGCGGGCGAGGACGTGCCGCGTGAGGTGCTCGTCCCCGAACTGCCCCCGGACACCGAGGCCCTGACCGAGTGGCTCAGCGACCTGCGCGGCGCCCGGGTGTCGCTGCGAGTACCGCAGCGAGGCGACAAGCGGGCCCTCATGGACACCGTGGCGGGCAACGCCCAGGAGTCCTTCCTCCAGCACCGGCTCAAGCGGGCCAGCGACCTATCCGCGCGGTCGCTCGCGCTCAACGAGATCCAGGCCGCCCTCGATCTACCCGAGGCGCCGCTGCGCATCGAGTGCATCGACATCTCGCACGTGCAGGGCACGAACGTCGTCGGCAGCATGGTCGTGTTCGAAGACGGACTGCCGCGCAAGTCGGAGTACCGCCGGTTCGCGATCAACGGTGGCCCCGAGGGCGAGACCGACGACACCGCCTCGATCCACGAGGTCGTACGCCGCCGCTTCGCGCGCTACCTCGAGGAGCAGAACCGGCCGGAGGACGCGGAGATCGGCCGGCCGCGCAAATTCGCCTATCCCCCCAACCTGCTCGTCGTGGACGGCGGCGCGCCGCAGGTCGCCGCCGCCGCGCGGGCGATGGCCGAGCTGGGCATCGTGGACGTCAGCCTGGTCGGGCTGGCCAAACGGCTGGAGGAGGTCTGGCTGCCCGACCAGGAGTTCCCGGTGATCCTGCCGCGGGCCTCGGAGGGGCTCTACCTGCTACAACGGATCCGCGACGAGGCGCACCGTTTCGCCATCACCTACCACCGGCAGCGGCGGTCCCGGTCGATGGTCGAGTCCGTCCTGGACGGCGTACCGGGGCTGGGGGAGACCCGCCGTAAGGCGCTGCTGACGCGCTTCGGCTCGCTGAAGCGGCTGCGGGCGGCGAGCGTGGACGACGTGGCCGCCGTACCTGGCATCGGACGTCGTACGGCGGAGGCAGTCGTCGCCGCCCTGCACAGCGACGAGGCCACCCTGACCCCGGCCGTGAACCCCGTCACCGGCGAGATAGTTGACGCTTCGTGACCCCGGAGGCCAGCGGGATCGAGGTCGTGATCGTGTCCGGCCTGTCCGGCGCCGGGCGGAGCACTGCCGCGAAGTGTCTGGAGGACCTCGGCTTCTTCGTCGTCGACAACCTCCCCCCCGAGCTCATCGCGACCATGGTCGACCTCGGCAGCCGGTCCCAGGGTGCGGTGACCCGGGTCGCCGTGGTCGTGGACGTCCGCAGCCGCGCCTTCACCTTCGACCTGAAGTCCACGATCGTCGAGCTGGACCGCGACGGTTACCGGCCGCGGGTGCTCTTCCTGGAGGCGAGCGAACCGGTCCTGGTCCGGCGGTTCGAGGCGGTCCGCCGCGCTCACCCCATGCAGGGCGGCGGGCGGCTCGTCGACGGCATCCGGGCCGAACGCGCGTTGTTGGGTGAACTGTCCGCCGACGCGGACCTGGTCATCGACACCAGCGAACTGAACGTCCACCAGCTGCGTCGCAAGCTCGAGGCTGCCTTCGGCGAGCGGGAGATGCCCGCGCTCAAAGCGACGGTGATGTCCTTCGGCTTCAAGTACGGGCTGCCGGTCGACGCGGACATGGTCTTCGACGTGCGCTTCCTGCCCAACCCGCATTGGATACCCGAGCTGCGCGAGCACACCGGGCAGGAGGACGACGTTCGGGACTACGTGCTCAGCCAGGACGGCGCCGGGCGCTTCCTCGACCTGCTGCACGAACTGCTCCAGCTCGTCGGTGCCGGCTACCAGCGGGAGGGGAAGCGCTATCTGACGGTCGCGCTCGGGTGCACCGGCGGCAAGCACCGCTCGGTGGTGATGACGGAGAACCTGGCCGCGCGGCTGGCCCGCGACGGCGTACAGGCCACTGTCTTCCACCGCGATCTGGGCCGCGAATGACACCCTCCCCGATCGGCGGTCGGGCATGACCGGCGCCAACGGTGGCCCGAAGGTTGTCGCTATGGGCGGCGGACACGGCCTGTCCGCCTCGCTGGCCGCGCTGCGCACGCTGACCGAGCACCTCACCGCCATCGTCACCGTCGCCGACGACGGCGGGTCCAGCGGCCGGATCCGCCGCGAGCTGGGCGTGCTGCCGCCCGGCGATCTGCGGATGGCGCTGGCCACGCTGGCCGGTGACGAGGAGGGCTGCGAACGGCTGGCCGACCTGCTCCAGCACCGCTTCGGTGGTACCGGGGCACTGGCCGGCCACCCGGTCGGCAACCTGCTGATCACCGGCCTGATCGAGATGCTCGGCGGGGACGCCGTCGAAGCGCTGGCCACGGTGGGCCGCATCGTCGGGGCCCGCGGTCAGGTGCTGCCGATGTCCCTCGTACCGCTCGAGATCGCGGCGATGGTCAGTGGTTTCGACCCCGACCACCCGACGGACGTACGCCGGATCCGCGGTCAGGTCGCGGTGGCCACGACGCCCGGACGGGTCGTGTCCGTGGCCCTCGTGCCCGAGTCGCCGCCGGCCTGCCCCGAAGCCGTGGCGGCCATCCGGGCGGCGGACGCCGTCGTTCTCGGACCGGGGTCCTGGTTCACTTCCGTCCTGCCGCACGTCATGGTGCCGGAGCTGCTGGCGGCGCTGGCGACCTCCGAGGCGCGCATCGTGGTCACGTTGAACCTTGCCCCCCAGCCCGGGGAGACCGAGGGCTTCTCACCCCAGGAACTGCTCGACGTGCTGTACCGCCACGCGCCCGGGCTGTTGGTCGACGTCGTACTGGCCGACGAGGAAGCGGTCGCAGACCGCCGTGGGCTGACGGATACGGTGCACGCACGCGGCGCGCGACTGGTGTTGGCACCAGTCGCCGCGGCGGACGGAACCGCCCGGCACGACCCGAAGTTGCTCGCGGCGGCGTTGCGTCAGGTGATCGGAGCGGACGCGCGGTGAGGATGACAGTGGGGGAGCGGGCCCGGTGGCGATGACCTCGGCGGTCAAGGACGAGTTGAGCCGGCTCGCGGTGGCCAAGTCCTGCTGCCGCAAGTCGGAGATCTCGGCCATCCTGCGGTTCTCCGGTGGCCTGCACATCGTGGCCGGTCATGTCGTCGTCGAGGCCGAGCTGGACACCGGGTCGGTGGCCCGTCGGCTGCGCAAGGAGATCTCGGACGTCTTCGGCCACGTCGCGGAGATCCAGGTGCTCTCGGCCGGGAACATCCGCAAGGGCAACCGCTACCTGATCCGGGTCTCCCGTGACGGGGAGGGCTTGGCCCGGCAGACCGGGCTGCTCGACCTGCGCGGGCGACCGGTGCGCGGCCTGCCCCGCCAGGTGGTGGCCGGTGGTGCCTGTTGCAGTGCGGCGGCGTGGCGCGGGGCGTTCCTGGCCCACGGTTCGCTGACCGAACCGGGCCGGTCGTCCTCCCTCGAGGTCACCGCGCCCGGTCACGAGGCGGCGGTGGCCCTGGTCGGGGCGGCCCGCCGGCTCGGTGTCGCGGCGAAGGCCCGCGAGGTCCGTGGGATCGACCGGGTGGTCATCCGCGACGGCGATGCGATCGGCGCCCTGCTCACCAAGCTCGGCGCCCACCAGTCGGTGCTGGCCTGGGAGGAACGCCGGATGCGCCGCGAGGTGCGGGCCACGGCGAACCGGCTGGCCAACTTCGACGACGCCAACCTGCGCCGCTCAGCGCGGGCGGCGGTGGCGGCGGCCGCCCGGGTCCATCGCGCGATGGAGATCCTGGGCGACGAGGCCCCCGATCACCTGTTGCGGGCCGGTCGGCTCCGACTCGAGCACGGGCAGGCCTCGCTGGAGGAACTCGGCTCCCTGGCCGACCCGCCGATGACCAAGGATGCCGTCGCGGGCCGGATCCGGCGGCTGCTCGCGCTGGCCGACAAGCGCGCCGC
>JACCSC010000145.1 GCA_013813215.1 Geodermatophilaceae bacterium
GGCGTCGTCCGCCGCGAGCGCCGAAGCGTCCCCTAGCCCGTCCTGGATGGCCCGCCAGGCCCGCTCGACGTGATGCCGCTGCGTGCTCGGGGCGCCGATGGCCAGTCGCAGCGCCATCCGCCCGTCGCCGGCGCAGTGCGTGAGGTACAGCCGGCCGCCGGCGTTGAGCCGATCGAGCAGCGCCGCGGTCTCGGCGTCCGCCTCCGCAGCGGCCAGGCCCGGCCACCGCGGGCGGAAGACCACGAGCGACAGCGGGTGAGGGGTCACCACCTCGAACCGCTCGTCGGCCCGGACCCACCCGGCGAACTCCTGGGCCAGGGCGACGTGCCCGCGGATGTGCGCCCGCAGTCCCACCGCGCCGTACCACCGGATTACCGCCCACAGCTTCAGCGCGCGGAAGCGCCGGCCCAGCGGGACCTGCCAGTCCCGATAGTCCAGGACCGCCCCGGTGTCCGAGGCCTGGTTGCGCAGGTACTCCGGCAGCACCGACAGCGCGCCGGTCAGGGCATCCCGGTCGGCAACCCAGAACGCGGTGCAATCGAAGTTCGTCAGCAGCCACTTGTGCGGGTCGGTGCAGTAGGAGTCGGCATAGTCGCCCACGCCGTTGTTGATCCAGCGCAGTTCGGGGCAGACCGCGGCCACCCCGGCATACGCCGCGTCCACGTGCAGCCAGACACCGAACTCACGACAGACCGCGCCGATCGCCGCCACCGGGTCGATCGCAGTGGTCCCCGTCGTACCGACCGTCGCGCAGACCATGGCCGGTACCAGGCCGGCCGCCCGGTCCGCCGCGAGCATCCGGCGCAAGTCCGCCGGATCCATCCCCTGGCTGGCGGGGTCGCTCGCGACCTTCCGTACGCCGGCCGCACCGAGCCCGGCGATCCGGGCCCCCTTCTCCATCGAGGAGTGGGTCTGGGCAGAGACGTAGACGGTGTAGGGCCGCCGTACGCCGTCGCGGGTCACCTCGCCCCCGCTGCAGCGGTGCAGTGCGGCGAGCAGGGCGACCAGGTTGGCGCTGGACGCCGAATCCTCGATCACGCCGCCCCCGGCCGAGGCGGAGCGGAAACGCTCCGGCAGGTCCAGTAGCTCGGCCAGCCAGTCCACGACGACGGTCTCCAGCTCCGTGCAGGCGGGGCTGGTGACCCAGAGCATCCCCTGCACGCCCAGGCCCGCGCTGAGCAGGTCGCCGAGGATCGCCGGCCCGGAGGCGTTGGCCGGGAAGTAGGCGAAGAAGCTTGGATGCTGCCAGTGCGTGACCCCCGGCAGCACTACCCGGTCCAGATCGGCCAGGACGGCGTCGAACCCCTCGCCCTGCTCAGGGGGATGGCGAGGCAGCGCCGCGGCCACCGAGCCAGGAGCAACCTGTGAGCGAACCGGCCGGGACTCGATCGTCTCCAAGTAGTCGGCGATCCAGTCGATGACCGCGCGCCCGTGCGCGCGGAATTCCGCCGGGGTCATGTGACCGGGCCCGTCGTCCACGGCCGAGACGTTAGCCGCAGACCTGCCCGAGGTAGCTGCGCAGCAGGGCCTGCGCCGCCGCCGGCACCGGGATCTCGCTGTACTGCTCGTCGCCGCCGTCGAAACGCAGCCACAGCGGGAACCTGAACGGTTGGGTGGCGCCGGACAGGTAGTGCGGATCGCACGTCGCCTGCCGGATCTCGATCGGCACCGCGAGCGTGCTGTCCTCGGCCTTCAGCGTGACCGGAAGGGAGGTGCCGGCGGCCGGCCTGACCTGCAGGATGACGCTGCCGAGCAGGTCGACGACGGCGATCGACTCCGTACTGTCTGCTCGGTCCAGCGTGAGCTCGCCCGCGACGACCGGCTGTCCGTCTCTCGGTTCGATGGCCAGGTCGGACAGTGCCACGGTGACGGCGTCCGCGATCTGCCGGGCCGCACAGTCCTCGGCGTGCATCCGTGACACCGTCTCGCTGTCGGACGGCATCGGAACGCGGACCCGCTCGGGCCCGCGACCGTCGCGCAGCACCTCGAGGATCGCGTACGCCGGCTCCGCGGCAACGCCTGGCTCACAGATCACCGGCCCGTACGGCGTACGCAGGTCGAACAACGCGCCGGGCTGGAACACCGACTCCTTCGGTGTCACAGGGAGCGGGAGGAAACCGGGCGAGTCCAGGGCCACCCCCACGACGGTGAACGCTGTCGCGCCCGTGTTCCGGACCCGCACCTGGAACTGCTCTGTCGTCGCCTCGTCGGAGCGGGCGCGATATGCCAGTGCGGTGATGCCGGGGACGTCCGGGCCGTAGCTCAGGGTCGCGGCGGCGGCCGGTGCCGCGGCCGGCTCGGTCGCAGGGGCCGAACAGCCGAACAGCAGGCTCAGCAGCCCGGCGGTGAGCCACCATCGATGACGCGGCACGTGCCCCCGGTGGGACTCGAACCCACACTGTCGGAGGTTTGAGCTCCGTCTCTCTGCCGGTTGGAGTACAGGGGCGGACAGCGCGGTCATGGTAGCCGGGCCGTGCCGACCTACCGGTGAAGCATCACCGGGCTAAGCTCTGCCGCTGTGGCAGAGGCCGTCCCCGCACAGCCGCTTCGCGTTCTCATCGCCGAGGACGAAGCCCTGATTCGCCTGGATCTCAAGGAGATGCTGGAGGAGGAGGGGTATGCCGTCGTCGGCGAGGCCGCCGACGGCGAGCAGGCGGTGGCCCTGGCCGAGGCGCTGCGACCGGACCTGATCTTCCTCGACATCAAGATGCCGCGGCTGGACGGCCTGGCCGCCGCGGAGCAGATCGCGGGCCAGCGGATAGCGCCGGTGATCATCCTGACCGCGTTCAGCCAGCGCGACCTCGTCGAGCGGGCGCGCGACATCGGGGCGATGGCGTATCTGGTCAAGCCGTTCCAGAAGCACGATCTCCCGCCGGCCATCGAGATGGCTACCGCGCGCTTCGCCGAGATCGTGGCGCTCGAGCTCGAAGTGCGGGGGATGTCCGAGCGGCTGGAGGCCCGCAAGCTCATCGACCGGGCGAAGGGCGTCCTGATGACGCAGCATTCGATGAGCGAGCCGGAGGCATTCCGCTGGATCCAGCGCGATGCGATGGATCGCCGGCTGTCCATGCGCGACGTCGCGACCCGCGTGTTGGGCGATGCGGACGAGGTTCCGGCTCCCCGGAGCCGGTGACAGCCTGCTCGTAGGACAGGTCACGACACGGTTAAGAGCGCCCGTCAAGAGTTACGTCGCCCGTGCCGAGGGACTACGGTTTCAGGGTTGATGGGCGCGGTGCCGGTCCGGCCCGTGACAACCGGAGTCAAGGAGATTTGCATGGTCAGGCGTAAACTGGTGCGCGTTGTCGCCGCGGTGGGAGCGTTCATGATGGTCGGGGCCGCCTGCGGCGGCGACGACGAGGAGCCAAGCGGTACGGGCGGCGAACCCACGGACGAGGGACCCAAGCAGGTCCAGGTCTACGGCACCGACGGTAACGTCGGCAATGCCCTGGGCGAGGAGTTCGGTGAGCCGGGTCAACTCGTGAACATGAAGGGCACTACCCCGCTGACCGAACTCGGGGAGGACTTCACCAGCCGGCTGCTCGAGATCAATCCCGAGCTGACGGACTTCAACTATGCCGGTGAGGGCTACGACGCGGTCACTGTCGTCGCGCTGGCTTCGGAGATCGCTCGCACGAACGACGCCAACGTGTTCAAGGACCAGGTCAACGGCGTGACTACCGCCGGCGAGGCCTGCACCGACTACGCCACCTGCCTCGCGATCGTGCAGGCCGGTGGGGATGTGGACTACGACGGCATCTCCGGGCCGCTGGAGTTCGTCGATGCCGGTGAACCCAGCGTGGCCAGTTTCGGCGTGCTGCAGTTCATCGAGGACAACACGACCGAGGTGACCGAGTACGTCGTCATCGGTGACCCGGCGGACGCCACCCAGACCGCACCACCTGCGGCCGGCGACCCGGCCGCTGCGTTCGCTGGTGGCCCGCTGATCATCGGGACGCTGTTGCCCATCACCGGCGACCTCGCCTTCCTCGGCCCGCCCGAGGTGGCCGGCGTGCAGCTGGCCATCAATGACGTCAACGCCGCGGGCGGTGTCGGCGGTGTCGATGTGCAGCTCGTCGAGGGTGACTCCGGCGACCAGACCACCGACACCGCGACCCAGACCGTGGACCGCGAGATCAACGCCGGTGTGAGCGCGATCATCGGTGCGGCGGCATCGGGCGTCAGCCTGAGCGTCATCGACCGGATCACCGCCGCCGGTGTCCTGATGTTCTCGCCGGCGAACACGTCGGACCAGTTCACGGCGTACGACGATGCCGGGCTGTACTTCCGGACGGCACCTCCGGACCTGATGCAGGGCCAGGCCGTGGCCGACATCGTGCTCGACGAGGGCAACAACAGCATCTTCATCCTCGCCCGGAACGACCCGTACGGCACTGGCATCGCCGATGTCATCGAGGCCAACCTCCTCGAGTCCGGGATCGCCGAGGACCAGCTGATGAAGGTCATCTACGACCCGAACGCGCAGTCCTTCCGGACCGAGGTCGACCAGATCGTCGAGTTCAACCCCGATGCGGTGGTCCTGGTCGGGTTCATCGAGTCGGCGACGATCCTGTCGACGATGAACGAGCAGGGCGTCGGACCGGCGCAGAACTGATCGCCTAGCAACATTCGAAGGGCCCTGGGGAGCTACCCCGGGGCCCTTCGTCGTCCATCCGGGGGCTTGCCCCCGAGGGGGGGTCCGGGGGGCGGGGCCCTCCGGGGGTGGGGGTCCGGGGGCGGCAGCCCCTGGGGAATGATCTAGCGCGCGGTGGCCAAGGTGCCCAGGTACAGCTCGATCACCTTGGCGTCGTTCATCAGTGACCGGCCGGTGTCGGTATAGGCGTTGCGCCCCTGGTCCAGCACGTAGCCGCGGTCACAGATCTGCAAGCAACGTCGGGCGTTCTGCTCGACCATGATGATCGACACCCCAGCGGCGTTGATCCGGCGGCACCGGATGAACACCTCGTCCTGGTAGGCCGGCGACAGCCCGGCCGACGGCTCGTCCAGCAGGAGCACGGACGGCTCCATCATCAGCGCCCGCCCCATGGCCACCATCTGCCGTTCACCACCGGACAGGGCGTTGGCCTTCTGCTTGCGGCGTTCGCCGAGCATCGGGAACAACCCGACGACGTACTCGTACCGCGCCCGGAACGTCTTCGAACTGCGATAGGCGCCCATCTGTAGGTTCTCCTCGATCGTGAGCGAGGGGAACACGTTGTTGTTCTGGGGTACGTAACCGACCCCGGCCGAGACCAGCTCGTGGGCGGCGGCCGACGTGATGTCCTTGTCCCGCAAGGTGACCGAGCCGCTGCGGACGGGGATCAGACCGAACATGCTCTTGAGCAGCGTGGACTTGCCGGCTCCGTTCGGCCCGATGATGCCGACTAGTTCGCCGTCGTTGAGATAGAAGTTGCAGCCCCGCAGGATGTTCACGCCGGGCAGGTAGCCAGCGACGATCTCGTCCGCCCGCAGCAACGCGCCTTCGGACAGCCGGACGTGCTCCTCGCGCGTGGCCGCCTTCTCCGCCGCGGTCAGCTCCTGGTCGGCTGCGTTCGGCTTGTCCAATCGCGGACCGTCCGGCGTTGCAGCAACTACCTCGGCATGATCGCCCCGTTCACTCACAGCGGCTCCTTCGTCTCGCTCATCAGTTCTCGTGCCGGGCTTCCTCGGCGCGGATGACCGCCTCGGACTCGGCCAGGACCTTCTCCTCTTCCTCGACCGTGAGCGGGGCGTCGTGGTGCGCGCCCAGGTAGGCGTCGACGACCGCCTTGTTCTGCGAGATCGCCTCCGGTGGGCTCTCGGCGATCACCTTGCCGGCGGCCATCACGATGACCCAGTCACTGATGTCTCGGACGACGTCCATGTCGTGCTCGACGAAGATCACCGTCATCCCCTGCTCGCGCAGGTCCTTCACGTGACCGAGCAGGCTCTGGGTGAGCGCCGGGTTCACCCCGGCCATCGGCTCGTCGAGCATGACCACCTTCGGCTGAGACATGAGCGCGCGCGCCATCTCCAGCAGCTTGCGCTGGCCGCCGGACAGCGTCCCGGCGAAGTCCGCCCGCTTCTCGGACAACTTGA
>JACCSC010000147.1 GCA_013813215.1 Geodermatophilaceae bacterium
CTGGGTGGTGGTCCGCCAGGTCGGACAGTTCGTCGCGCTGGCCGTGCTCGCAGTCGTCCTGGTCGGCGTGGCCACCGCGATCGCCAGCCGCCGGGCCGGCGAGCGGGAGGCGATCACCGACCGGAGCGCCGAGGCGCTGATCAAGGCGCAGAGCTTCGTCGAGCCGGTGATCACCGAGGGCCTGCTCACGGCCGAACCGGCCGCCGTCGAACTGGTGGCCGAGGTGGTCGAGACCTCGGTGCTCACCAGCGACCTGATCCGGGTGAAGATCTGGACCGCCGACGGATTGATCGTCTACTCCGACGAGCCGCGGCTGGAGGGCAAGCAGTTCGACCTCGGGGTTGACGAGCGCAAGGCGATCAGTGACGGGCTGCTGCAGGCCGAGATCAGCGACCTGGCCGAGCCGGAGAACATCTACGAGCTGGACCAGGGCCGGCTGCTCGAGGTCTACCTGCCCGTGCGGACGCCGAGCGGGCAGCGGCTGCTGTTCGAGGCCTACTTCCGCTACGACAGCGTCCTGGACACCGCCGAGCGCAACCTCCTGGTGTTCGGTTCGATCTCGGTCGGCGCCCTCATCGCGCTGCAGATCGTGCAGGTCCCGATCGCCTGGTCGCTGGCCAACCGGCTGCGGCAACGGCAACGGGAACGGGAGGGGCTGCTCCGGCAAGCCCTGGAGGCGTCCGACATCGAGCGCCGCCGGATCGCCTCGGACCTGCACGACGGTGTGGTCCAGGACCTGGCCGGCGTCGCCTACTCCCTCGCCGGGGCGGCCCGGACCGACGGCCGTGACCCCGCCACCGCGGCCCTGCTGGGTGACGCCGCGACCGAGGTCCGGACCAGCATCACGGCGCTGCGCTCGCTGCTGGTGCAGATCTACCCGCCGAACCTGTCCGAGGAGGGCCTGGTTCCGGTGCTCACCGACCTGATCGCCCGGGCACAGGTCGCCGGGCTGCGGGCGTCGCTGGACTCCTCGCGGTTCTCCGCGGCGGTGCCGGAACCGGTGGCCGGGCTGGCCTACCGGGCCACCCAGGAGGCGCTACGCAACGTGGTGTCCCACTCGCGGGCGGGAACGGCGGACGTGTGGTTGGCTACCGAAGATCACCACCTCGTGCTGGAGGTCAGCGATGACGGGATCGGTTTCGACCCGACGGCCCGCCCGGTCAGCGACCCGCACTTCGGCTTGCGGGGGCTAGCCGCGTTGGCCAAGGACGCGGGCGGTTCCCTGGCTGTGCAGTCGGCGCCCGGCGAGGGGACCACGCTCACCCTGCGCCTTCCACTGCGATGAGTTCGCGGTGATCGAGGTCCTGATCGTCGACGACCATGCCGTCGTACGGCGGGGTCTGCAGCAGCTGCTCGAGGGCGATCCGGACATCACGGTCGTCGGTACGGCGGAGGACGGCGAGCAGGCCGTCGCGCTGGCCGCCGAGCTGGAGCCCGACGTCATCCTGATGGACCTGTCGATGCCGGTCGTCGACGGCGTGCAGGCGACCAAGCGGATCACCGCGGCCCGGCCGGAGGTCGCCGTCGTCGTCCTGACCTCCTTTGCCGATCAGCGGCGGATCCTGGACGCGTTGGCGGCCGGAGCGGCCGGATACCTGCTCAAGGACGCCGACCCGGACGAGCTGATCGCCGGCGTACGGTCCGCCGCCCAGGGCGAGTCCCCGCTGCACCCCAAGGCGGCCCGGGTCCTGCTGGATGCCCGCCGCGGCGAGACCTCGAACCGGCAGCTGTCCGCCCGCGAGGAAGAGGTGCTGCGCGCCGTGGTCGAGGGCCTGCCGAACAAGCGGATAGCCCGGCGGCTCGGCATCACCGAGCGCACCGTGAAGGCGCACCTGACCCGGATCTTCCAGCAACTCAACGTCGCCGACCGCACGCAGGCGGCGCTCTGGGCGCGTGAGCACCTGCCCGAGATCGACCCCGCGTAACACCTCACCGCGGACCGTGCGGGTGGCCGTGCTGCACTGGGCCAGCGTGGAGCGGCGGCGATGCAGCTCACGTGGTGCTACGACCATCGGACACTGGCCGGATCCAGCGCGGACGCCGAGCATGGGACGCAGTACCCCGACTTCAGGGAGTTTCCGTCGTGCCCAAGCCCCCGCTGTCGATCGCCCTGGCCGCCCTGTCCGTGGCCGTGTTGGGTACGGCGTCGTACGCCGCAGCGACGTCGGTGAGCACGAACCCGCCACCCCGCCAGGTCATCACGCCGGTGGATGACAGCGTCGATTCCGACGAAACCAGCGAGTCCAGCGAGTCCGACAGCGGCTCGGGGAGCGACGACGATGGCAGTGCGACGTCGACCCAGACTTCGGAGTCGGAGGACAACTCGGGCAGTGGCTCCGACGGGGACTCTGACCGCACCGAGGACAACTCCGGCTCCGGCGGTGGATCTGATGATTCCGACGGCGGCTCGGAGTCGGCGCGGACGACCGAGTCCAGCGACGACAACTCAGGCAGCGGCTCGGGCGGCGACCGCTCGGAGGAGCCCGACCCGTCCGAGGACAACAGCGGTTCGGGTAGCGGCGGCTCGGACGAATCCGATCCTTCCGAGGACAACTCCGGTCGGGGCGGCGGGGGCGACGATGACGCCGATCCTTCCGACGACAACCGCGGCTCCGGTCGTGGCGGCTCGGACGACAGTTAGTCGAGCCCGCCAGGAAGGCGTCCCCGGCCGGACCGGGTTGGGACGGACGAGTCGGCCTGTACGCCGAGGACGGTTCCGCGGTCGCCATCGTGGTTGGCGAACCAGTAGCTCTTCGCCTGAGCTGGGTGTTCGCGACCGCCCGGTCTGCCGCCTTCGTCTGTGCGCTGCAGCCCGTTGATGACGTCGAAAGGCGACGTCGGCTATCTCTGAAGGCGGCTGTAGGGACACGGCTCCGTGGCAAGCTACGCAGGTCGGGCAGGGGTCCCTACTTCTTCGTCCTACGGACTGGCGGTCCGGGTTCCAGCGAAGGTGTGGGACTGTTCAGCCCTTCTGGTTGAGGTAGGTCAGCCCGGCGTGCACACGGCGGTCGATTGCTTGGCCCTCGACCAGCCCGAGCTTGGCGGAGCTGGCGCTGATGTTCTTGCCACCGGGTCCGCCGCGCGGCGACCAGGAC
>JACCSC010000156.1 GCA_013813215.1 Geodermatophilaceae bacterium
GCCCAATCCGGACAACCGCTGGTCCAGCTGTCCGGGGTCAACAAGTGGTTCGGTGACCTGCACGTGCTCAAGGACATCGACCTGTCGATCGCCAGCGGCGAGGTGGTCGTGGTCATCGGGCCGTCCGGCTCGGGGAAGTCCACGCTGTGTCGCTGCATCAACCGGCTCGAAGGCGTCCAGCAGGGGGACATCCACCTCGACGGCGTACCGCTGCCGGCGGAGGGCAAGCAGCTGGCCCGGCTGCGCAGCGACGTCGGCATGGTGTTCCAGAGCTTCAATCTCTTCGCGCACCTGACGATCCTGCAGAACGTGACGCTGGGGCCGATCAAGGTGCGCGGCAAGTCCAAGGCCGAGGCCGACAAGCGCGGGCGGGAGCTGCTGGACCGGGTGGGCATCGGCGAGCAGGCCGGCAAGTACCCGGCACAGCTGTCCGGTGGTCAGCAGCAGCGGGCCGCGATCGCCCGGGCGCTGGCCATGGAGCCGAAGGTGATGCTCTTCGACGAGCCGACCTCCGCACTGGACCCGGAGATGATCAACGAGGTCCTGGATGTGATGACCTCACTCGCTCGTGACGGCATGACGATGGTCGTGGTGACCCACGAGATGGGCTTCGCACGCAAGGCCGCCGACCGGGTCGTCTTCATGGACCATGGCGCGATCGTCGAGGAAGCCATCCCTGAGGAGTTCTTCACCAACCCGACCAGTGATCGGGCGAAGGACTTCCTGTCCAAGATTCTCACGCACTGAAACAGCGGGCCGAACGGTCCGGTGGCACTGAACGGAAAGGGAAGACCGATGCGGGTACGGCGATCACGCGGGATCCAGGCTTTGGCGGCGGCGGTGGTCCTCAGCTTGGGCCTGACCGCCTGCGGAGGCGACGACGAGCCAACCGTCGAGCCTGACGAGGACGTCACCTTCGACGCTGGCACGACGATGGCCGAGCTGAACGAGCAGGGCGCCATCACGATCGGCACGAAGTTCGACCAGCCGCTGTTCGGGCTGCGCGGGCCGTCCGGGGACCCAGAAGGCTTCGACGTCGAGATCGGCAAGATCATCGCCGCCGCTCTCGGCATCCCGGCGGACGGCATCGAGTGGGTCGAGACCGTGTCGGCCAACCGTGAGCAGTTCATCCAGGACGGCGACGTGGACATCGTGGTCGCGACGTACACGATCAACGACGACCGCAAGGAACTCGTCGCCTTCGCCGGGCCGTACTTCGTGGCCGGCCAGACGATCATGGTCCTCGAGGAGAACTCCGACATCAACGGCCCCGACGACCTGGCCGGCATGCAGGTCTGCTCGGTGGAGGGCTCGACGCCAGCCGAGCGGATCCGCACCGAGTACCCGGAGGCCGAGCTGGTCCCGACCGACGCCTACAGCAACTGCCTCGAGCCCCTGCGCAACGGGCAGGTCGACGCGGTGACCACGGACAACGTGATCCTGTCCGGCTTCGTGGCGCAGAACGAAGGCGAGTTCAAGATCGTCGGTGAGCCCTTCAGCGAGGAGCCGTACGGCATCGGCCTGGCGCTGGAGGACGACGAGTTCCGGAACTTCATCAACGACACGTTGGAGGAGTCCTACGAGGACGGCTCGTGGGAAGCGGCCTGGGAAGCCACCGCGGGTGAGGTCCTCGAGCTGCCGGAGCCGCCGGCGGTCGACCGCTACTAGATCGCAGTCCTCGGTTCCGGTGCGGCGACCCTGCATGGCCGCCGTGCCGGAACCTGAGTTCGGGAGCCGTCTGACGTGAACGCCGTGTTCAGCAACCTCGATCTGTACTGGTTGGGATTCCGCACCACGCTCGGGCTGGCGGTCTTCGCCGGCCTGATCGCACTGGCGCTCGGGACCCTGCTCGCGGCCATGCGGGTCTCCCCCGTCCCGCCGTTGCGGTGACTCGGGACGGCGTACGTCGAACTGGTCAGGAACACCCCGCTGACGGTGGTCTTCTTCTTCTTCGTCTTCGTGGCCCCGCAGGTCGACATCGTCGTACCGTTCTTCGCCTCCGCGGTGGCCGCGCTG
>JACCSC010000157.1 GCA_013813215.1 Geodermatophilaceae bacterium
TTGCCACCTGTTCGCCTGGACATCGGTCCGGTGCTCCACATCGACGACGCCGTCGGCTCGAAGGTGACAGCCTTGGTCGGCCGCGGGCTACCTCGCGATTTCATCGATGTGGCCGCGACTCTCGCCCGCTACAGCCGGGAGCAGCTGATGTCGCTTGCCTTCGCGCGCGATCCTGGCCACTGACCGGACTTCCGAAGACCATAGGCACATGTGGTCTTGATCCACAGCGTTTGTGCAGCTAGGAGGCCTGAGGCGGTGCGCTGAGGGCAGATTGCTGTAGGCACACGACCTTGGGCGTGTCGCTCGACAGGAGGGCCGTCGCGGGCTTGAGTTGTGATCGTGTACTTGCGGGAGACCCGGCGGACGAACCGGGATGGTTCGGTGGTGGCCTACCTGCAGCTGGCGCACAACGAGCGGCACCCGGACACCGGTAGTCCGGTGGCGAAGGTGATCCACAACTTCGGGCGGGCGGAGAAGGTCGACCGCGATGCGCTGGCCCGGCTGGTGTCCTCGATCTCGCGGTTCCTGACCCCGGAGCAGGCGATCAGCGCCGCCGCGGGGGCCGAGGTCGAGGTGCTGGACTCCCGCCACCTGGGTGGGGCCTGGACGCTGGACCGGGTCTGGGAGCAGTTGGGGATCGGTACTGCGATCCGCCGGGTCGCGGCCGGTCGCCGGCTGGACGGCGCGGGGGTCGAGCGGGTCGTGTTCGCGCTGGTCGCGCAGCGGGCGCTGGAGCCGGGCAGCAAGTTGGCGGGCACCAAGTGGGTGGCGCAGCGGGTCGCGATCGGGGGCTGCGCGGGGTTTTCCGAGGACGCCGCGTATGCGGCGATGGACTTCCTGCTCGACGCCCTGGCCGAGATCGCTGGGGAGATCTTCGGCTCGGTCGCGCATCTGCTCAACCTCGATCTGGACATCGTCTTCGTCGACACCACCTCGACCTACTTCGAGCTCGACGTCCCCGACGAGCTGGCCCAGCTGCAGGACACCGTCGAGGATGACGAGGTCGGTCGTCCGGTCGAGGCTGGCAGCCGGGCGTTCGGGCACTCCAAGGACTTCCGCGCCGATCTGCCGCAAGTGGTGATCGCGATGGCGGTCACCCGCGACGGGGTGCCGGTGCGGTGCTGGACGTTCCCGGGCAACACCGCCGACACCGCGATCATCCGCACGGTCAAGGACGACCTGGCCGGGTGGAACCTGCGCCGGATGGTGTGGGTCGCCGACCGCGGGTTCGCCTCGGCGGCGAACCGGGCGTATCTGACCCGTGGCGGCGGGCACTACATCCACGCCGAGAAGCTGCGTAACACCAACAGCGAGGCCGCCGCCGCGCTGGCCCGACCGGGCCGGTACCGCACCGTGGCCGGGAATCTGCGGGTCAAGGAGGTTGCGGTCGCCCCCGGCGGGCACGGCGACGGGGACGACGGCGCTCGGGCTCAGCGGTTCGTGGTCTGCCACAACCCCGAGCAGGCCGACCGGGACGCCGCCGTCCGCGAACGGCTGGTGGCGCACCTCAAAACTCTGATCGTCGGATCGGATGGCTGGACCGGGCGGCGCCGCGATGAGTTCCTCGGATCGCTCAAGACCAAGCCCGGGCTGCGCCGTTACCTGCGCCGCACCGGCGGCGGCCTACTACGCGTCGACGCGGCCGCGATCAAGCGGGAAGCCCACCTGGACGGCAAGTGGCTGCTGCGCACCTCCGATGCCACCCTCACCCCCGAGGACCTGGCCGCGGCCTACAAGCAACTCCTGCAAGTCGAACGCGGCTGGCGCGACATGAAAGGCGCCCTCGCGCTCCGCCCGGTCTTCCACTACCGCGAGGACCGCATCCGCTCCCACGTCCAACTGTGCTGGCTGGCCCTGCTGCTGCTGCGCGTGATCGAGAACGCCACCGGTGACACCTGGCGCAACACCCGGCAGGAACTCGACCGGATGCACCTGGTCACCCTGGCCACCCCCCACGGCCACGTCGCGCAACGCTCCACCCTCACCGCCGCACAGAAGACCATCCTGGCCGCGCTGAACCTGCCCGAACCCCCACGGTTCTTCGACTTCACCGCCCCCAGCAACTGACCCCCCGGGCCCGCGTAGTAACACGACCCCCTCCCGCCAATTCGGCGACTCCGCAGGTCACAAGGCACATTCCAGCCCTCGTGTGCTCATGATCTTCGGAAGTCCGGCCTGTGACGGGAGGTCGGGAACGTACCGCGAGCCAACTGAGCGCGTTGCTGGAGCAGGCGGGTTTCCGGCTCGATCGG
>JACCSC010000170.1 GCA_013813215.1 Geodermatophilaceae bacterium
GCGGTGCGGCACTGGAAGGCCGCCGGGCTGGACCTCTCGCCGCTGTTCGTCCTGCCCGAGCTGGCGCCAGGGACTGCCCGCCGGCAGGTGGTGGCGCAGGATCACGGGCTGGCCGCCGCGCTGGACAACACGCTGATCCAGCTCTGCGAGGGGGCCTTGCTCGACGCGACCCCGGTCACGCTGGATCTGCCGATCCGCAACGTCAACCGCACGGTGGGCACGATGCTCGGCTCGCGGGTCAGCCGGGCGTACGGCGCCGCAGGGCTGCCCGACGACACCATCGACATCACCTTCCGCGGCTCGGCCGGGCAGTCCTTCGGGGCCTTCGTACCCAAGGGGATGACCCTGCGGCTGTACGGCGACAGCAACGACTACCTCGGCAAGGGCCTGTCCGGTGGGCGACTGATCGTCCGGCCGCCGGAGGAGGCGCCGTTCGCCGCGGAGGACAACGTCGTGGCGGGCAACGTCATCGCCTACGGCGCGACCTCGGGGGAGATCTACCTGCGCGGCATGGTCGGCGAGCGGTTCTGCGTACGCAACTCCGGCGTCCAGGCCGTCGTGGAGGGCGTCGGCGACCACGCCTGCGAGTACATGACCGGCGGCCGGGTGGTCATCCTCGGCCGGACCGGCCGCAACGTGGCGGCCGGGATGTCCGGTGGGATCGCCTACGTGTTGGACCTCGCGTTGCACCGGGTCAACCTGGAGATGGTCGCCGTCGAGCCGCTGACCGTCGAGGACAAGCATTGGCTGCGCGAGGTGGTGGCCCGGCACGTGGAGTACACCGGCTCGCGGGTCGGTGTCGGGCTGCTCGCGGACTGGCCACGCCGGGTCGGTTCGTTCAGCAAGATCATGCCGCTGGACTACCGGCGGGTGCTTGCCGCGACGCGGCGGGCGGAGCAGACCGGGCAGCCGGTCGACGAGGCGGTCATGGAGGCCGCGGGTGCCTGACCCGCGCGGTTTCCTGCGAGCCGAGCGGGCGCTGCCGCAGCGCCGGCCAGTCGATGTCCGGATCTCCGATTGGCACGAGGTGTACGAGGCCTTCTCGCCCGAGCAGATCCGGGCGCAGGCCGGACGCTGCATGGACTGCGGCATCCCCTTCTGCCACAACGGGTGCCCGCTCGGGAACCTGATCCCCGAGTGGAACGACCTGGTCCGCGGGGACGACTGGCGGACGGCGATCGAGCGCCTGCACGCCACCAACAACTTCCCGGAATTCACCGGCCGGCTGTGCCCGGCGCCGCGCGAGGCCGCCTGCGTGCTGGCCATCGATCCGGGCCTCACCTCCGGTGCGGTGGCGATCAAGCAGGTCGAGGTGGAGATCATCGACCGGGCGTGGGACGAAGGCTGGGTGGTCCCGCGGCCGGCGGCGAACCGCAGCGACCGGTCGGTCGCGGTGATCGGCTCCGGGCCGGCCGGGCTGGCCGCGGCCCAGCAGCTGACCCGGGCCGGGCACTCCGTGACGGTGTACGAGCGGGCCGACCGGCTCGGCGGGCTGCTGCGCTACGGCATCCCCGAGTTCAAGATGGAGAAGCGCCACCTGGACCGGCGGCTGGAACAGATGCGGGCCGAGGGCACCCGCTTCGTCACGTCCTGCGATGTCGGCGTGGACCTGAGCGCAGGCGCGCTGCGATCGTCGTACGACGCCGTGCTGCTCGCCGGCGGGGCCACCGTCGGCCGCGACCTCCCGGCCCCGGGCCGCGACCTGGCCGGTATCCACCTCGCGATGGAGTACCTGCCACCGTCCAACCGGGTCCAGGAGGGTGACCTGTCCGCGTCGCCGATCAGCGCGGCCGGGAAACGGGTGGTGATCATCGGGGGCGGGGACACGGGTGCGGACTGCCTGGGTACGGCGCACCGCCAGGGCGCGGCCGGCGTGCACCAGCTGGAGATCCTGCCGGAGCCGCCGGGGGCGCGGCACGGCTCGACGCCGTGGCCGACGTGGCCGCTGATGATGCGCTCGGGCAGCGCCCACGAGGAGGGCGGGGAGCGCGTCTTCGCGGTGAACACCGAGCGATTCCTCGGTGATCACGACGGTGCAGTCCGGGCGATCGTGCTGCACGACGTGGAGTTCGTCGAGGGCCGGTTCGTCCCCGTCGAGGGCACCGAGCGCGAACTGCCCTGCGAGCTGGTGCTGCTGGCGATGGGCTTCACCGGGGCGCAGCGCGAGGGCCTGCTGTCCGAGCTGGAGGTGTCCTTCGATCAACGCGGCAATGTTGTTCGTGACGACGCCTGGCAGACCACGGTCCCCGGCGTGTTCGTGGCCGGGGATATGGGCCGCGGGCAGTCGTTGATCGTCTGGGCCATCGCTGAGGGCCGCGCTGCCGCGGCTGCGGTTGATGCCTTCCTCACCGGGTCGAGCATGTTGCCCGCGCCTATTCGTCCGACGACGATGGCTCTGTGTTGAGATTCCTTACGATGACATTCTTGCGTTGGGACTAGCAAGGACGGCGGCAAAGGGAATTGGCGTTCTCGCATCTTGCCGATTTCGGGTCGCGTTTGGCGGCCTTCTGTTTCTCCACGCCAATTCACCTGTGTGGGTGATGGATCGGTTTGGATTCTTCCGATAAGCTTCGAACATGTGTTC
>JACCSC010000187.1 GCA_013813215.1 Geodermatophilaceae bacterium
CCGGCACGACGTACGACCTGGAGATGATCAACGGGCTCCAGTACGCCTTCGACGAGGGCCTGATCGCCGAGGGTGACACCATCGGCGCGCTGTACGTGGAGGGTGAGTACGGCGGCAACGGCTTCCTCGGCGTCGAGTACGCCGCGGAGGCACTCGGGCTCGAGGTGGTCTCGGCCACCCTGAAGTCGACCGACACCGACGCCACGAGCGTGATCAGCCAGTTCGCCCAGGCCGGGGTCTCGCTCGTCACCCTGACCACCACCCCGACCCAGACCGCCTCGGCGGTCGGCGTCGGCGCGCAGGCCCTGCCCGGCGTCAAGTTCCTGGGCAGCAACCCGTCGTTCGCGCCCGGCCTGCTCGAGACGGCGGTCGCCCCGGCGTTGGAGGCGAACTTCCTGCTGGCGGCCTCGGCGCTGCCCTACACCGCCGAAACGCCGGAGATGGACGAACTGCGGACCGCCTTCGCCGCTGAGTACCCGGACGACCCGGGCAACGGCGGCGTCACGTACGGGTACGGCGTGGCCACCATCTACGCCCAGGTCCTGGAGACCGCCTGCGAGAACGGTGACATGACCCGCGCCGGGCTGCTCGCGGCGCTGCAGGCGACCGACAACGCCGCGACCGGCGTCATCGCCCCGTTGGACTTCTCCGAGGAGGGTGCCCCGGCCAGCCGGGAGATCTTCATCGCCGCCCCGGACTCCGCGGCGGAGGGTGGGCTGACCGTGGTGGCCGAACTGTTCACCACGGACCTGGCGCAGGGGTACGTCGCCCCGGCCCAGGGCTAGCCGCAACCCGACGCGAGCGGCGCGGGTTCCCCCGCCAGGGGACCGGCGCCGCCCGCGTGCTCGCCTACCATCGGGATCCGGGGACCGTCGGAGACCGAGGAGGCTGCGCGTCGTGAGCACCGCCGACGCGCCGACCCCGCCCGGCGAAGACGGCACCCGCAGGTCGCGTCGCAAGCGCCGCCGGCGCCCGCTGTGGCGGCGGGCCGGGCGACGGGTCTTCACCGGGCTGGTCCTCGTGGCCCTGCTCGTGGCGACGTACTACGTGGGGCTCGTCGCCTACGCGGACAACAGCGTCGCTCGGGCGGACGTGCTGCGGCCTTTCGGTCCGGAGATCGTGGCCCCCGAGGCCCAGCAGGAGGCCGCCAACTTCCTGGTCGTCGGGTCCGATCCCGCCGGTCCCGACACCGTGATGCTCGCTCACATCGGTCCCGACGGCGCGCAGAGCGTTGCTCTGGTGTTCCCGGCCGACGCCTACGTCGACGTACCGGCCTGCACCGATCCGGACGGCGATCCCGTCGAGCCGTACGGCGGGGCGTTCACGACGGTGTTCGACACCGGCGGCGCCGCCTGCCTGGTGCGCACGGTGCAGGCGCTCACCGGGCTGCGGGTCGCGCACTACGTCGAACTGGACCTGGCCCGCTTCCCAGGGATGGTCGACGCGCTCGGCGGCGTACCGCTCTGCCTGGACGCGGCGCTGCAGGATCAGGCCACCGGACTGGACCTGCCGGCCGGCACGTCGCTGATCGACGGAGACCAGACGCTGCCCTTCCTGCGGCTGGAGAGCGAGCAGGGCGCCGCCGAGACCGAGCGGATCCGCCGGCAGCAGCAGTTCCTCGGCTCGGTCGTCGACCGGGCGCTGTCCGCGCGCACCGTGGCCGACCCGGTGCGGTTGACCGGCTTCCTCACCGGCACCGCCGCCGCGCTGACCCTCGACCCGGAAACCTCCCTGCGCGACCTGCGCTCGCTGGCCGGCCTGCTCACCGACCTCGGCAGCGCCACGGTGCCGCTGCTCACGGCGCCGATCGCCGACCCGGACTACCAGCCCATCACCGGCGGTCCGCCCTACGCGCTGCTGGACGACCAGCTCGGCCGGCAGCTGTACCGCTCCATCGTCGAGCAGACCGGGCTCGCGGTCCCCCGGGGCGGGGCGAACGCCGAGGCGGCCATGCGCGCCAGCGAGGCCGCGCAGTCTGCGGCGAGCGGCGCGGTCGGCTGCGGCTAGGGCGTCTCCTCGATGACCTGCTTGAGCCGGCGCAGGGTCCGCCGGATCGCCTGGGTGTTCTTGGCCGGGAAGTCCATCAGCTCCATAGGCCGCGCCACCGGTGAGCCTGACCAGTCCCAGGACTCGGTGACCGTGGTCTGATCGGGCCCGGCCGGGCTGAGCTCGTAGCGCCAAGTGTGGCGGGCGACATGCTGCCAGGCGATCCGCCGGTCCGGCTCGTACTCGACCACGGTGTTGATCACCCGATAGGGCAGCACGATGCGCATCTGCATACCGAACCGGTCGCCCAGCCCAAGGCGTTCGGGGCCGCTCACCGTGCCGCGCAGCGCACCGGAGCCGTCGATCGACCCGTGGCGGCGGGGGTCGGCGAGCAGGTCGAAGATCTTCGCCGCCGGGGCGTTGATGACGATGCTGTCGGACACGACGCGGTCGGCGGCCATGTCGGCCAACGTAGTCGTGGCCGCTGAGACCCAAGTACTTGACGGCAGCAGTAGATCAGCAATAATTGAGTCAATGTCCTTGGACTCAGTGCACGCGCCCGACCGCACCCGGCGGGCTCGGATGCACGCCGCACTCGGTGATCCGCTCCGTCTGGCGATCGTCGACCGCCTCGGCCACGCCGATGCGTCCCCCGGCGAGTTGGCCCGTGGGCTCGGACTGGCGACCAACCTGCTCGCCCATCACGTGGGCGTGCTGGAGGCGGCCGGGGTCGTTCGCCGCGTGCGTTCCGAGGGCGACCGGCGCCGGACCTACGTCCAGCTGTGCGTGCAGGACCCGATGGCGCTCGGAGTGCTGGGTGCGCCGGCTCGTTTGAGCGCCCCACGGGTGATCTTCGTCTGCACCCACAACTCGGCCCGGTCGCAGCTCGCCGCGGCCGCCTGGCAGCGGGTCAGCACCGTGCCGACGAGGTCGGCCGGCACCCGGCCGGCGCGTCGGGTCCACGCTGGGGCGGTCCAGGTGGGGAAGCGACACGGGCTGGCGCTGGGGCGGGCGACGACCGCGGACCTGGGCCAGGTACGGCGACCCGACGACCTCGTGGTCGCGGTCTGCGACAACGCCTACGAAGAGCTGCGCGAGACCGCCTTGCACTGGGCGATCCCCGACCCGGTCCGCAGTGGGAGCGAGGCCGCGTTCGAGCAGGCCTACGACGAGATCACCGCACGCGTCGAGCGACTCGCCGACGCGACCACCGCTGGCCCAAGGAGCCGATGATGACCTCGATCCGCGACTGGTCGACCTTGAGCCCGGACCAGAGTCAGGCCATGAAGACCGCGGCTACCCGGTTGGCCCGGGACTTCGACGGTGTCTTCGGCCAGGGGACGATCGAGAGGTTCCTGCACTCCTCCTACGATCAGTTCGCGTCGAAGGCGACCGTGACCCGATTTCTGCCGCTGATGGCCGAACGGTTCGCCAAGCAGCGTCTCCAGGCGCTGGCCAAGGTCGAGGGCCTGCACGACGACGGGAAGCCGACGGTGTTGTTCCTCTGCGTGCACAACGCGGGCCGGTCACAGATGGCGATGGGGTTCTTCACGCAGCTCGCCGGCGAGGCTGCCGTCGCGTGGTCCGGCGGCTCCGAGCCGGAGAGCGAGATCAACCCGGCCGCTGTGGAGGCGATGCGCGAGCGCGGAATCGACATCTCCGCCGAGTACCCGAAGCCCTGGACCGACGAGGTGGTCCGGGCCGCGGACGTCGTCATCAGCATGGGTTGCGGCGACGCCTGCCCGATCTTCCCCGGCAAGCGGTACGAGGAGTGGGTGCTCGATGATCCGGCCGGACTCGACGTCACTGGGGTTCGCCCCGTCCGCGACGAGATCGAGCGCCGGGTCCGACTTCTGCTCGCCGAGCTGAAGGTCCCGGTGGGCTAGCCGAAGCGGCCGGACACGTAGTCCTCGGTGCGCTTGTCGTCGGGGTTGGAGAAGATCTTGCTCGTCTCGGCGACCTCCACGAGCCGACCGAAACGCCGGTCGTCGGTCTCGGATTCGACCTCGGCGGTGAAGAAGGCTGTCCGGTCACTCACCCGGGCCGCCTGCTGCATGTTGTGGGTGACGATGACGATCGTGAAGTCCTTCTGGAGTTCGCGCATCAGGTCCTCGATGCGCGAGGTGGCGATGGGGTCCAGCGCCGAGCACGGCTCGTCCATCAGGATGACCTCGGGATCGACGGTGAGCGCCCGCGCGATGCACAGTCGCTGCTGCTGCCCGCCGGACAGGCTGTAGGCGTTCTGCTGGAGCTTGCCCTTCACCTCGTCCCAGAGGGCGGCCCGTCGCAGCGAGGTCTCGACGACCTCGTCGTAGTCGACCTTCATCCGGTTGACCTTGGGACCGAACGTCAGGTTGTCGTAGATCGACTTCGGGAAGGGGTTCGGCTTCTGGAACACCATGCCGATCCGCCGGCGTACCTCGACGGCGTCGACCTCCTTGGCGTAGAGGTCCTGCTCGTGATAGTCGATCCGGCCGGTCACCTTGGCGCTGGGAATCAGGTCGTTGGTGCGGTTGAAGCAGCGCAGGAAGGTCGACTTGCCGCATCCGGAGGGACCGATGAACGCGGTGATCTCGCGTCGGCGGATCGTCATCGACACGTCCACGAGGGCCGGCGCCGAGCCGTAGTGGACCGACAGGTCGCGGACGTCGAACACGACATCCTCCTGCCTGGACGCATTGGCGTCGGACTGGGCGGTGCCGCTGTCCTTCGACCAGGAAGGTCCCTCGGCCGCGGACTTCCGCGGCGAACTCGCGGACGCCGCGTCGAGGCGGAGCGGGCTGCTGGTCAGCTGGGACTCGGTACTGGTTCGCTGGTCCATTACCTGTTCCTCGAGTAGCGGTTCCGGATCACGATGGCCGCGGAGTTCATGATCAGGAGCAGGACCATCAGCACAATGATGGCCGCACTGGCAACCTCGACCTGGAACTCCTGCTGCGGCCGTTTGACGAAGTCGAAGATCTGGATCGGAATGGCGGTGTACCCCTCGGTCAGGTTCCACGGCTCGTTGTCGGCGCGACGGGAGAAGGCTGCCCCCGCCACCAGGATGGGGGCGGTCTCGCCGATGGCGCGAGACAGGGACAGGATCATGCCGGTCATGATCGAGGGGATCGCCGCCGGCAGGGTCTGCCGGGCCGCGACCTGCAGCGGAGTCGCCCCGAGCGCGAGCCCGCCGTCGCGGATCTCTCGGGGCACGGCGCGCAGCGCCTCCCGGCTGGCCACGATGACGACCGGGAGGACGAGCGCGGTCAAGGTGAGTGCGCCGGTGATCAAGGACCGCCCGAAACCCAGGAAGAAGACGAACACCGAGAGCCCGAGCAGGCCGTACACGATCGACGGCACGCCGGCCAGGTTGTTGATGTTCGTCTCCAGCAGCCGCGTCCAGCGGTTACGCGGCGCGAACTCCTCCAGGTACAACGCCGCGCCGACGCCGAGCGGGAACGTCATCAGGGCCACGAGCACCATCAAGGACAGCGTGCCGGTGATCCCCTCCCGAATTCCCGTGCGCTCCGGGAAACGAGAGGTGTAGTTGGTGAGGAAGTCCAGGCTCAGCCCGCCGACACCGTCGAGGGCGATGTCGATGAGGAGGATAGCCAGCACCGCGATCGCCACCAGGGTCCCGAGCAGCAGGACGAACTGAGTGAACTTCTCCCTGACGGTCTCGCCCACCGGGGCGCGGAAGCCGCGGGTGCCCTGCTCGCGGGGGCGGGCCGGCGTGGAGACCGCCATCCTCAGTACTCCTCTCGGAACCGGCGCACGATCCGCAGCGCGATCAGGTTGACCAGGAAGGTGAGCACGAACAGCAGCGCCCCCACCGCGAAGATCGACTGGTACGTGACCGAGCCACGGGAGGATTCCCCACCCACGGCCTGGGTGATATAGGCGGTCATGGTCTGCACCTGCTGGAACGGGTCGAGCGCCGGCAGGTCGGCCGGTGGCAGGTTACCGGCGGCCAAGGACACGATCAGGGTCTCGCCAACGGCGCGACCGAAACCCAGGATGATGGCCGCGACGATGCCGGACAGCGCGGCCGGAAAGACGATCTTCAGCGCCACCTGCTGCCGGGCAGCCCCCAGTCCGTACGCGCCTTCACGCAGCGCTCGCGGGACCGCGCTCATGGCGTCCTCGGCGATCGAAGCGATGGTCGGCACGATCAGGATCCCCACAACGATGCCGGCGCTCGCGGCGTTGAAGATCGGGACGACGTCGACCCCGAACACGGACCGGAGCACGGGCGTCATGAACGTCAGGGCGAAGTAGCCCAGCACCACGGTCGGGACGCCGGCCAGCAACTCCAGGAACGGCTTGACCGTCCTCCGTACTCGCGGACGGGCGAACTCCGACAGGTAGATCGCTGTCGCCAGCCCCAGCGGCACCGCAATGCCCAAGGCGATAGCGGTGATCAGCAGGGTGGAGTTCAGCA
>JACCSC010000201.1 GCA_013813215.1 Geodermatophilaceae bacterium
CGCCCGCGGCGTCGGAGGCGGTCCTGGACCGCTTCGACGAGGTCGGCTTGATCGACGACGCCGCCTTCTCGCGGGCGTGGGTGGCGTCGCGACATGCCGGGCGCGGGCTGGCCGGGCGTGCGCTGGGCCAGGAGCTGCGACAGCGGGGGGTCGAGCCGGAGGTCATTGCCGACGCCGTGGCCGAACTCGATCCCGAGGCCGAACGGGCGACGGCGGTGCGGCTGGTCCGGCGGAACCTCGCCCGCCTGCCCGGTGTCTCTGCCGACGTCGCCGCACGGCGGCTGGCCGGAATGCTGGCCCGCAAGGGCTACCCGGCCGGGATGGCTTACGCCGTGGTCCGTGAGGAATTGTCACACCGCGACGACGGCGCCTCGATCGCTGCGGGTGGGCAGTGGCCCGCAGGCGACGGCGCGACGGCGCTCGGATGAACGCCCGGCGACGGGCCACGCAAGGGTCGGGCAAACCACTGCGCGGCCCGGTTTCTTGATCTTCACGGGCAGCAGTCCTAGCCTCGCCTCAGGAGGAGTCCGCCGTCACGGGCGAACACGTCCGCACCACGAGGTGTTCGGCCGGACCGCGGCCGGGCACCACTTGACCCCCCGCTCCGGCGAGGGACCCGAGACGAACTAACCGTTGTGCCGATATCCGTGGCCGTCGAGAGCGACCAGCGCGAAGGGATGGTGGGTAGAACCGTCGCACCTCGTCGTACGCCGCCCCGGAGCTGAGGGCTGGCGAACATCACCGGTCAGGTAGGGCTCGTCGCCCGCCGCGCCGGTACTCCTCCGTAGTCAGCTGCGCGCGCGTGGTCGCTCGAGGAGGAGGCTTGGATGGGGATCGGTCCACTGGCACTGTTGCTCGGCGTCGTGGTCGGCATCGCGCTGGTCGTCCTGGCGATCGTCCTCGTCGCGCTCAGGTCACGCCGTCGCGCGCCCGGCCCCGATGCTGCCGCGACGCGGAACCGAGCAGCCGACACTGAGCCCAGCGCCGTACTGGACGGCCGCCAGGAGCGCCACCAACTGTTGGAACGGACTCGGGCCGAGGCTGACGACGAGCGAGACCGACTGCTCCGGGGGGCCCGGCAGGAAGCCCAGCAGGAACGCGAGCGGCTGCTGGCGGCCCTGCGCCACCAGGACGACGACCAGCAGCGACGGGAGCAGCGGCTGACCGGTCGCGAGGAGCGGCTGCGTACCGAGGAGGACCGTCTCCAGGACCGGGAGCGCGAGTTGATCGACCGGGCTCATGACCTGGACCAGGCCGAGCGGTCGCTCGCCGCCCAGGCCGAGGAGCACACCACCGAACTCGAGCGGATCGCCGGGCTGACCGCCGTCCAGGCCAAGGCCGAGCTGCTGGACACCCTGCACACCCAAGTCCGCCGGGAGTCGGCGCTGATGGTCCGCGACCTGGAGGCGCAGGCGCGGGACGAAGGCGAGCAGCGGGCCCGCGCCATCGTGGTCGACGCGATCCAGCGGGTGGCCAGCGAGCAGACCGCGGAAAGCGTGGTCAGCGTGCTGCACCTGCCCGGGGACGAGATGAAGGGCCGGATCATCGGGCGCGAGGGCCGCAACATCCGCGCCTTCGAAAGCGTGACCGGCGTCAACGTCATCATCGACGACACACCGGAAGCCGTCCTGCTGTCCTGCTTCGACCCGGTCCGTCGCGAGGTCGCCCGGCTGACCCTGGAGGCCTTGGTCGCCGACGGACGGATCCACCCGCACCGGATCGAGGAGGTCTACGAGCGCAGCAAGCTCGAAGTGGAGCAACTGTGCGAGCGGGCCGCCCAGGACGCCATCCTCGACGTCGGCGTCGGGGAGGTGCACCCCGAACTCCTGACCTACCTCGGCCGGCTGCGCTACCGCACGTCGTACGGCCAGAACGTGCTCAAGCACCTCGTCGAGACCGCGCACATCGCCGGACTCATGGCCGCGGAACTGCGGATGGACCCGCGGCGGGTCAAGCGGGCGGCGTTCCTGCACGACATCGGCAAGGCGCTGACCCATGAGGTCGAGGGCAGCCACGCGATCGTCGGCGCCGATCTGGCCCGCCGGTACGGCGAGGACGAGGAGGTCGTGCACGCCATCGAGGCCCACCACAACGAGGTGCTCCCGCAGACCGTCGAGGCCGTGCTCACCCAGGCCAGCGACTCCTGCAGCGGTGGGCGACCGGGGGCCCGGCGGGAGAGCCTGGAGAGCTACGTCAAGCGGCTGCAGCGGATCGAGGAGATCGCCGCGAACCGGCCGGGGGTGGACAAGGTGTTCGCCATGCAGGCCGGCCGTGAGATCCGGGTCATGGTGGCGCCGGACAAAGTCGACGACATGGCCGCGCACGTGCTCGCCCGCGAAGTCGCGAAGCAGATCGAGGACGAGCTGACCTACCCCGGGCAGATCCGGGTGACCGTGGTCCGGGAGTCACGGGTCAGCGAGATCGCGCACTGACTCAGCCGTTCTCGCCGGTCCCGGCAGCTACCACGGCGAGGTCACGCGGGACGACGCCGCCAGCTGCCTGTGTGCTGCCCCGCCGCTCCAAGTAGATGGCCAGCCGCGAGATCAAGACGTTGAGCAGGATGTAGATCCCGGCGGCCACGAAGAAGAACGAGAAGAGGTAACGGTCGCCGAAGAAGAACTGCAGCGTCTGCACCGTCCGCAGCAGTTCGAAGTAGCCCACGATGAAGCCCAATGAGGTGTCCTTGTTGAGGACGACGAGTTGGCTCACGAGGGTCGGCATCATCCGCCGGATCGCCTGCGGCAACAGCACCAGGCGCAGTGTCTGCAGATCCGACAGGCCGATGGCGGCAGCCGCCTCGGTCTGTCCGCGCGGCAGCGAGGCGATCCCGGCCCGCAGGATCTCCGCCACGACCGCGCTGTTGTAGATGACCAGCCCGATGACCACCGCCCAGAACAGCGACACCGGCAACACCACGGCGGCGAAGAACATGAGCAGCACGACCGGCAGGCCCCGGAACAGCTCGATGGTGACCGCCGCGGGTCTCCGCACCAGGGGGCTCGGTGACGTCCGCAGCACGCACAACACCAGGCCCGCGACGGCAGCGAGGGCGGCCGCCGCTCCGGCGGCCTTCAAGGTGGCGAGCAGGCCCCGGCCGATGGCCTCCCACACCTCGGGATCGGTGAAGATGTCCCACCGTTCGGCCTCGAAGATGCCGCGTGTGTCCAGCCGCCGGTACACGACGAACGCCAAGACCAGCAACAGCAGCCCGCCGGCGATCGATCCGATCAGGATGCGGCGCCGGGTGCGGGGGCCGGCCTCGTCGTACAGGACCAGCTCGGTGCTCACGCCGGCACCCCGTTCATCGGGCCACCGCCACGCGACGCTCCACCCGGTTGGCCAGGGCCCCGGCCGGAATGGTGATAACCAGGTAGCAGAGGGCTACCCCGATGAGCACGGCCAGCACGTCCGTGCTGTAGGCGTTCGTGAGTCGCTTGCCCACGCCGAAGAGCTCGGCGACGAAGAAACCGCCGGCCACCGAGGTGTTCTTCGCCAGCGCGATGAGCACGTTGACCAGCGGTGGTACCACCGAACGCACGGCCTGCGGCAACACCACGTGGCCGAGCACCTGCGGGAAGGTGAGGCCGACGGAGCGGGCGGCCTCGGCCTGCCCGACCCCCACGCTGTTGATCCCGGAGCGAACCGCCTCGCACACGAAGGCCGCGGTGTAGACGCTCAGCGCGGCCACCGCGGAGGCGAAGAACGGTACGACGATGTCGACCTGCGGGGCCACGAAGACGAAGAAGAAGAAGACCACCGTCAGCGGGGTGTTCCTGACCAGTTCGACGTACGCCGTCCCGAGCCACCGCAACGGCGGGACGGGGGAGACCCGCATGGCCGCGAGCAGGGTCCCGAGCGCCAGTGCGATCAGGCCGGCGAAGACCGCCAGCCCGAGCGTGGTGCGGAATCCCACCCAGTACAGATCGAGGTTGCTGAACACGGCGTTCACGTCAGACGGCTCCCGAACTCAGGTTCCGGTACGGCGCCATGCAGGGTCGCCGCACCGGAACCGAGGACTGCGATCTAGTAGCGGTCGACCGCCGGCGGCTCCGGCAGCTCGAGGACCTCACCCGCGGTGGCTTCCCAGGCCGCTTCCCACGAGCCGTTCTCGTAGGACGCCTCGAGGGTGTCGTTGATGAAGGTGCGGAACTCCTCGTCGCCGAGCTCCAGGCCGATCCCGTAGGGCTCCTCGGTGAACGGATCGCCGACGATCTTGAACTCACCTTCGTTCTGGGCCACGAAGCCGGACAGGATGACGTTGTCCGTGGTCACGGCGTCGACCTGCCCGTTGCGCAGCGGCTCGAGGCAGTTGCTGTAGGCGTCGGTCGGCACGAGTTCGGCATCCGGGTAATTGGTCCGGATGTTCTCTGCCGGCGTGGAGCCCTCGACCGAGCAGACCTGCATGCCGGCCAGGTCGTCGGGGCCGTTGATCTCGGAGTTCTCCTCGAGGACCATGATCGTCTGCCCGGCCTCGAAGTACGGCCCGGCGAAGTCGACGAGCTCCTTGCGATCGTCGTTGATCGTGTACGTCGCGACCACGATGTCCACGTCGCCGTCCTGGATGAACTGCTCACGGTTGGCCGACACGGTCTCGACCCACTCGATGCCGTCCTCCGGGATGCCGAGAGCGGCGGCGATGATCTTGCCGATCTCGACGTCGAAGCCTTCTGGG
>JACCSC010000280.1 GCA_013813215.1 Geodermatophilaceae bacterium
GACTGCTGGAGCTGACGGTCGCGGAGGTGATGTCGCGGCGGGTACCGGTGTGTTCCCCGGACGACAGCGTCGCGTACGTCATGCGAGAGATGACCCGGCTGCGGCATCGCCACCTCCCGGTGGTCGAAGGCGGCGAGCTCGCCGGCGTCGTAAGCATCGGCGACGTGGTCAAGAACCGGCTCGCAGAGATCGAACTCGAGACGGGCGTCCTGCGCGATGCCTACATAGGCCGCCGCGTCTGAGCTCGGGTCGCCTGCCGCGCGCGTGCACGGTCGTCGTAGCCGACCGAAGGAGGACGACGTGTCCGGTGTGCCCCCCGACGACCTCGCCGAACCCGACCTGCTGCGGGAGCTCGAGCACCTTCACGCCATCCGCCACGACACGTGATGACGTTTGATGTCGGCCAGCTACGGCACGGTGCAGCACCAGCTGCGCACCCCCTTTGGTCGCGCCCCCACCCGAGAGACCCCCCATGCCCACGGGTGTGATGCGGAAGGGGATGGTTCCGGTCAGCCGTCCTTGCCCCGCGCGAGCAGGGTCAGCACCGCATCGAGCTTGCCGCCCAGTTCATCGAGCTTCGTGCCATGCTCGCCCAGCGCGGCGCTGTGCTCGGCTAGGAGCCGCCTGTGCTCGGTCTTGATGTGCGCTACGCCGTCGCGGATCTCGATCACAGTGTCCGAGATCGCACGCAGATCTTCCTCGTGCGCGTCGACACGGCGGGAGAGCTCGGGCGAGGACATGCCGGGCAGCATAACCGCGGCCCTGGTTGGCCGGCATCTACGAGGTGCTCGCACGACCGACGCGCTCATCCCGTGGGTGCTCACGGCCGGGTGTGTGGGCTGGCTGGTCACGGCGGTGTTCGAGGGCCGGACAAGACACCGGGTGCCGGGTGGCTGGTGCGCCATCCACGGCGAGGAAGCCGGATGAACCGCCCCGGGTGGGTGGAGGCTGGCCGTACCAGCCGGCTGGATGCCCGTGTTGAGCCGCGTCCTATCCCACACTCATTCCCAGGCCGAGCGATCGTCGACCGAGCGTGATGCATATGCGCTGGTCAGACGCGGTGCCCCCGGCAGGGCATCACACAGACGGTCCCGCTGCTGACCTGCGGGTACCCGCAGGTCATTTGGTCATCGAAGGCCAGTTCACCCAGTGATCGGGTGCGGCTGCATCGTGTCAATCCATCAGGATGGCCCGAGTGCGTTCCCGGTAGTTACTTGGCGGCCGACCGCGCAGACGATCTCGATAGACCGCTCGGCAACCGGTCGCATTCCGCGACGCCCAGCCGGCGGCGACGAACGCGACCTCGCCGATGACGAACCACGGGTTCCAGCGCAACGGGCTGCATCTGTCGTGTCCGTGCGTGGTCGCCCTCAGGATGCGAACCCAATTGGTGGCTTGCCCTTCATCGAAAGACGAGCGTCCATCGATCCATCGCTAGTACTACAGGGCCAGATGTATGGACGCGCGTCTTTGACCTGCGACGATGCCAGCCCGGAGTCCCGGCGACCAGGCATTTCTCCTCGATCTAGCCCTGTAGTACTAGCCGGCCACGGGCATGACACGGGGTCCGGCTAACGACGTGACATTCATTGCAAACACCCCCGACCAGCCGGACGGCAGGGCGCGGCGCCAGGTCAGGCAGCGCGGACGACCGTGGTGACCGATCTTTCGTGCACGAGGACGTGTTGCTCTTCCGCGCCCCCGGCGCCACCGTTGGTGCTGGCGCCGCCCGGCGGCAGGCAACTCGGCCGCCGCTGACATGGCCCACCCCTGCCGCCAACGGCGCCGCTGCCGACGCGGCGTTGGTAACGGGAGCGGTGGCATGAGCCGCCGCCGGGCCGCTCTGGCCATGGTGACGCGCAGGATCCGACGAGCCCTTCTCGCCGCCGCTGTGATCGTGGCGGCGCTGCTGGCCACCGCGGGATCGGCCGGCGCCACCCCGGAGGCAAAGTGGGTGCAGGGCTACTTCACCTTCGACGGCGCCGGGGTCTATCCCACGGCCGACGGCGGGCAGCCGCTGTGGACGGGCAAGCCCGGCGAAGCGATCCGCATCGAGTGCCGCCGGGGCAACTATTACCTCATCCACTACCGCTATCGACCTAGCGGTTGGGCGGTGGCCGACGTCTCGGTCAAGCCCCACCCGACAGCGACCAGAACACCGTGGGACTGCACACCGTTGGACGGCCCACCAGAAACGGCGGCAGTTCGCGAGGTCAACTTCTGGTTGCTGCTATGGGCGTGACAGCCCAACCCAACCCGCGCCCCGGCCCCAGCGGCAGCGCAGGCTTGCCGGATCGGTCCGCGGCGCTGCGGCTGCTCTCGCTGGGCGCCGGGGTGCAGAGCAGCGCGGTGCTGCTGCTGGCCTGCCACGGTGCCATCCCGCGTTTCGACGCCGCCTTGTTCGCCGACACCGGCTGGGAACCCCCAGCCGGTGTATGAGCACCTGGCCCGATTGCGCGCCCACGCCGAGCGCCACGGCATCCCTGTCCTAACTGTGAGCGCTGGCAACATCCGAGCCGACGCCCTGGACCCCGAGCACCGCTTCGTGTCCCTGCCGCTGCACGTGCGCAACCCCGACGGCACCAAGGGTTTGGCCCGGCGGCAATGCACCAGCGAGTACAAGATCAAACCGTTGAAGGCTGCCGCGCGGCGGCTCCTGGGCTACCCGCACCCCCAGCGGGTGCCACCCGGGGTGTACGCGCAGCAGGCGAGCGCACCGGCGGCGCGTGCTGCTGGACGACCGCGGCCACTGCCGAAATCCGCGCCGTCGAGAATGAACTGCTCGCCGACCTCGATGCCGACGAGCGTGACGCTTTCCTACACGCGCTGCAGCGCGTGGTCGTCGTCCGCCTCGAACGGGTCGTCCAGCGGCTGCGCGTACTCCCGGTCGATCCGGTCGCGGACGCGGCGCAGCCGCGCGAGATCGTGCAGGTGCTGCGCCGCGGCGGGACTGCTGGCCACCTGCGAGATCGTGCCACGTCGCGCCAGAGGTGCCTAGCGCCGCTGGCGTCCCACTCCGCGTCCGCTCTGGCCCGGTCTGCTCGGCCCGCTGACCGCGCCCGATCGTCGAACGTCTGTAGGGCCGTGTGCTACCGCCAGCGCAGCCGATCGTCGCCGCGCCGGCGCTGGGGGCTCGGACCCCTCGACTCCGAGCCCGCGCCGAGAACCACCCGGCTGCCGAGGTCACTGCTCGCCCCTACTTCTGTCATGAGCGCTGTCCGATCGGGAACGGTGATCTCGCTGTGCGTCACGTCTCTTCGCGCTGCGGCGGGTCCTCGCCCACGAGGCCGTCCACCGACTCGCGGATCAGGTCGGCGTGGCCATTGTGGCGGGCGTACTCGTCGATCATGTCGAGCACGAGCCGCCGGAGGTTGGCGTGCTCGCCGTCGTTGCCGATGTCCACCGGCTGATCCAGGTCGCCGCGGGTCAGTGCCTCGGCCACAGTGGCCCGGGAGAGCTCGACCGCCGCTTGCCACATCGCGAACAGTTCCTCCGGGGTGTCCTCGGCGGCACTGCCCCACTCCCAGGCCCACTCGACGGTGTCCCACGGCGGCGTCGGCCGGGACCCGCTCATCTTCCACAGGAAGGTGTCGGCCTCGACCCGGGCCATGTGCTTGAGCAGGCCGCCGAGGGTCACCGCGGACGGGCCGAGGGTCACGCGCATGGCCGGGGCGTCGAGCCCGCCGCACTTCCAGGCGAGGACACTGCGGGTGCGGTCCAGGATGCCCAGGAGCTGGTCGACTTCGGTGCCGGTGATCGGCGGCTCGTGAAAGGTGATTGCGTCCATGGCAGGACGCTATCGTCGATTCCGGACGATTGACGTCCGGGAAAGAGGCTGCCGTCCCATGGACCGGGTGAGCCCGACCGCACGGGCGCTGATCGCCCTCGAGGTGCTTCAGGACAGCCCCGGCGTCTCGGCGGAGCGGCTGGCCGGAAGGCTCGGGGTCACCGACCGGGCGGTCCGCCGCTACATGGTCTTGCTCCGCGACGCCGGCATCCCGATCGAGTCCACGACGGGTCGCTACGGCGGCTACCGACTCGGTCGCGGGAGCCGGCTGCCGCCGGTGCTGTTGTCCGCGGCCGAGGCGATCGGCCTGGTGATGGCGGTGCTGGAAGGCCGGCCCGGCGCCGCCGACGCCACCGACCCGGTAGGCAGTGCCATAGGCAAGATCATCCGCCTGCTGCCCACTCCGCTCGCCGAGGCGGTCGCGGCGATCCGCCAGGTGAGCACGGCCCAGACGGCCTCGACGGCTGCGTCGCCCGACCCGGAGATCACCGCGGTCCTGGTGCGGGCGTCCGAGGCCCGGCGCCGGGTGCGCGTCACGTACCGGCTTCGGCAGGAGCGCGTGATGGAGATCGACCCGTGGGCGGTGTCGGTGTGGCGGGGCAGGTGGTACCTGCTGGGCTGGTCGCACACCAGCGACGGCCGGCGGATGCTGCGTGTCGACCGGGTCACCTCCTCCGTCGTCCTCGACTATCGGTTCATCCCGCCCGACGACTTCGACCCGATCGCCATGCTCGAGGAGCACATGAGCCTCGGCTGGCGCTACGACGTGGAGGTCGTCGTCGATGCCCCGGTGGACGCGGTCGCGAGTTGGCTGCCCCGCAACCTCGGTCGGCTGGAACTGATCGACGCCGGCCACACGCGGCTCGTCGGCACCACCGACCAGCCCTACTGGTACGTCCGGCACCTCACCGCGCTCCAGGCGCCGTACCGCATCGTGTCCTCGCCCGAGCTGCGCGACGCCGCCCGCGACCTCGGCGCGCTCCTGACCCGAGCCGGCTCGGTCGGCTAGAGCTCATCGGGTCACGATGGGCGACTCGTGCATGTCCTTTCCGCGGCTGCCCGTTCGTTCCATTGTCGAGGGGACCAAGGTGGGCCCCTGACGGAAACGAAGGGGAGTGCGATGCCGCAGTACCTTGCCTTGACCTACACCGCCGACGTGGACTGGTGGGCGCCCGAGCAGGCGAGTGAGCTCGCCGACTATCGCCAGTTCGCAGTGGACAACGCCGACTGCATCCGGGCGAGCGCCGTGCTGCACCCGACCAGCACGGCCACTGTCGTCCGCGTGGCAGGTGCCCGTGGCGGAGACGTGGTCATCACCGACGGGCCCTACGCCGAGACCAAGGAGGCGTTGACCGGGTACTACCTGCTCGAGGCGGCCGACCTGGAGGAAGCAGTGGCCATCGCGGCCCAGCTTCCCGCCGCCTGGGGTGGCGCCGTCGAGGTGCGCCCGGTCATCGCCTCCAAGTGAGCGGTCGTGGTCGCTAGGCACGACACAGCGCACGACACGGTCGCCGAGACGGTCCGGGTCGAGGGCGCACGCATCCTCGCGACCTTGATCCGGGCCGTCGGCGACGTACAGCTGGCCGAGGACGCCGTGCAGGAGGCAACCCTCGCGGCACTCGACGCGTGGCCGGTCACCGGGGTGCCGCCACAACCGCGTGCGTGGCTGGCGCTGACGGCGCGCAGAAAGGCGATCGACATCCTTCGGCGCGAGCGGGCCCGCCCAGGCAAGGAGCGGGACGGGCTGCGGGTGATCGAACTCGCGAGCTACGAGCTTCCGCCGGACGACGTCGTGGACGACGACGTGCTGCGCCTGATCTTCACCTGTTGCCACCCCGCCCTCTCGCCGGCGACCCGGGTGGCCCTGGCTCTGCGAACGCTGTGTGGTCTCTCGCCGGCGCAGATCGCCGGCGTGCTCCTCACCACCGAGGCCGCCACGACCAGACGCCTGACCCGGGCTCGACAGAAGATCGCGGCAGCCCACATCCCCTACCGGGTGCCGGCCGAGGCCGAGTTGGCGGCTCGGTTGCCAGCCGTGTGCGGGGTGATCCACAGCCTCTACACCGCGGGCCACGCGCCCGTCGACGGCCGTGCCGCCTACGACGTGGACGCCTGCGCCGAGGCGCTCCGGCTGGCCGAACTCCTGCACGATCTGCTTCCGGAGCAGTCCATGCCGGTGGCGGTCCTGGCGCTGCTGCTGCTCACCCAGGCCCGCAGCCCCGCGCGCCTCGACACGGCCGGCGACGTCGTGACCCTGGACCAGCAGGACCGCGGCCGGTGGGATGCCGTGGCCATCGCCCGCGGCATCGAGCTGCTGAATGACTCACTCCGCCGCTCGCACGGGCAGGCGGATGCCTACCAGCTCCAAGCCGCCATCGCGGCCGAGCATGCCCGTGCCGCCAGTTACGACGGCACCGACTGGGCGGAGATCCTGCGGCTCTACGATCTGCTCCTGTCAATCGCACCCAGTCACACCGCCGGCCTGGCCCGGGTGGTCGCGGCAAGCGAAGCGGCCGATCCTGCGACCGGGCTGGCGATGCTGGCTGAACTGCCGCCGAGCCCCGTTGGCACGCGGTTCGCGCTGAACTGCTCGCCCGCGAAGGGGCGTACGCAGAGGCAGCCCGAGAACTCACCGAATCCCTCGACGGGTCGGCGTCGCAGCCGGAGCGACAGCACCGGCAGCGACGTCGAGAGGTATTCCTCCGGTTGGCCTTGCCGGCGGCGCCGGAGGAGCGGGGGCCCTGAAGTGCCGGGAGACGTCCCTTCAACGGGGAGGACGTCGTGAGTCGGTCGCTCAATTCTGTACGCCGGGGCGCCGCGCCGTGCTGGATCGCTCGATGAGTCTCCATGCCGGTGGCGGTGGCGCCGCCGTTTCGGGCTCGATGACAGAGCGGGCGCAGAGCTCGCCCTGTTCCCGCAACGACTGCGCGATGGTCGTCAGCCCGGCGGGTGCGCCGGCGGCGGTGTCGTCCCAGCCGGTGACGGCCAGCCGACCAGGTACGGCCACTCCCAGGTGTCGGGCAGCGCGCAGGACCCCGAAGGCGAGTTCGTCGCTCATCGCGGCCACCGCGTCGACGGGCGGCTCGAAGTCCCGGAGCAGCCGGACCGCCGCGGCTTCGGCCTCGACGGTGTCGTTGCGGGCGAGGACCACCACCGGGACCTGCGCCCAGTCCAGGCCGAGATCCCGGGTCGCGTCGGCGTAGCCCTGCAGGCGCTGTCGGGTGACGCTGTACGCCGCCGCGGCCGGGTCCGGCCCGAGGAGCAGCGCCGGCTGCCGCGCCCGGTTCACGGGGAAGGACAGCACGGCCGGAGTGGCGGCGTCGCGGAAGGCCGCGCCGCCGACGGCGCAGGCCGCGGAGCGGTCGTCGACGGCGACCAATCCGAGCCCGGCCACGGCTGGCCCACCGTGCACGACGGCCGGCAGCCCGAGCCCCGCGACCACCGCCAAGGTCGGGTCGTCGTCGGCTGTGGTCCACAGCACCAGGGCGTCGACGGCCGCCTCGCGAACACGAGCCGGGTCCTGCGGGCCGCCGGTGACCGGGATCAGGGTCAGGCCGAGCTCGTGTTCGACGCAGACGGTGGCGATGCCCGCGAGGAACTCGGTGGCCTGGGGATCGGTGAAGGCGTAGGTCAGGTGCTCTCCCAGCACGACCCCCAGCGTGCCGGTGCGTCCACGGCGCAGGGATCGGGCGCCTGGGTGGGGCCCTGCGTACCCGAGGCGCGAGGCGGCCTCCAGCACGCGTCGCCTCGTCCGCTCGGCCACTCGGGTCGGCTGGCTGAAGCTGTAGGACACCGTCATCACCGACACGCCGGCCTCGGCGGCGACGTCGGGCATCGTCACTCGGCGTTGACGCGGCACGGCTGGAGCCTACCTGTGTAACGTTATGATGATGTCTGCGCCAGTAGCCACGCCGACGTTCTCCGCGGCGCCCGCCTACCTCGCCTTCGCCGCGTTCGGCAGCCTGTGGGGAGTGTGGGGCGCCGCCCTGCCGCAGATCCGCGACCAGGCCGGAGTCACCGACGGCCAGCTGGGCACGGCGCTGCTGTTCGTGGGCGCCGGCGCCCTGCCGGCCATGCTCCTGACCGGACGGGCCAGCGATCGGTGGGGCCACCGGATACCCGCCGCGGGGGTGGTGAGCCTGGCCCTGGCCGGGATGGTGCTGGCCCTGATTGCCCGGGGCCCCCTCAGTCTCAACCTGGCGCTGCTGGCCTTGGGGGCGGCGTCCGGAGCTACTGACGTCGCCATCAACGCCGTCGCGGGCGCCACCGAGCGGGCCTGTCGACGCCCGGTGATCACGCGCGCCCACGCCGCCTTCTCCGCGGCAGTGGTGGTCGCCAGCCTGCTGACCGGAGCGTTGCGCCACGTCCAGGCGCCGCTGCCGGTGATGTTCGGCCCGGTCCTGGTGGTCAGCCTGGTCGCCGCCCGACGGCTGCTGGCCGGCGGGGGACCCCAGGCACTGCCCGCCACCGCGGCGGCATCCCCACCCGCAGCGTTCCCGCAGCTGGCGGAGTCCAGGCAACGCGCCGTCCTGATCGGGGTGGGGCTCGTCGCAGCACTGGCCTTTGCGGTGGAGAACGCGCATCAGAGCTGGGGCGCGATCTACCTCGGCGACGTCCTGACGGTCTCACCCGCCTGGACCGCCGTCGCCCCGGCCCTGTTCGCCACGGTCGTCGCGATCACCCGGTACGCCGCCGGCTGGCTCGCCCACCTCGACCCCCGCACCCTGCTCCTGGCCGGCGGTCTGGTGGCGACCGTGGGCACCGCAACCGTGGCGGTCGCCCCAACGGCGTGGCTCGCGCTGGTCGGCTTGGCCGGCGCCGCTGCCGGCACCGCTGTCCTGTTCCCCACCCTGCTCAGCGCCAGCACCCGGCACGTCGACGAAGCCGTGCGCGGACAGGCCACCTCCACCATCGCCACGACGGCCTACCTCGGTTTCCTGCTCGGGCCGGTCCTCGTCGGGCAACTCGCCGATGGCTTCGACCTGCGGTGGGCGATGGCCGGCGTCGCCGGGATCGCCGCGATCTTCACCGTGGTCGCCGGGCCTGCCGTCAGAGCGGCGCCGCACACCACGTGACCGGCGTCGCCGCCCTACAACGCGACAGGCTCGACGGCGCGTTCACTGTGTCCGCCAGTAGCGAGCGGCTCGACCCACCACGCTCGGGCGCCCGCACGCACGCTGACGGCCTGGTGCAGGCGCTCGCCCAGGTAGTGCAGTCCTACACCGTCCTCGGTGGCGTAGCCAGCCGGCAGGGTCCCGTCGGCAACGAGTGCGCGGTACGTCGCTCGGCGCGGTTGGTCGGTGAAATCGTCGTGCACGCCGTTGCTGAACGGGAGCAGGGCGAGCCCGTCGAGGAAGGGATCGAGTCGGTCACCGAAGGAGTCGGTGGGGCCGCCGACGTGCCAGCACAGGCTTCCCGCGCTGGCCCCGGCCAGGACCACACCGGCGTTCCAGCACTCGCGCAGGATGTCCGGCAGCCCGTGTGCTCGCCAGACGGCCATGAGGTTCACGACGCTGCCGCCTTCGACCAGGATCACCTGCTGACCGAGCAGGTGCGCCCGGATGTCCGGCACGTTCGGCTGGGGGAACAGCAGCATCGTGCTGAACTCGACATCGGGGCGGCTGTCCGCGAACTGCGCGGTCATCGCCGCGACCGCCTCGCGGGAGTCTCCGACGGCGGTCGGGACGTAGCAGAGCTTCGGTGTAGGGCACCGGGCGGCCAGCGTCAGGGCATGCACCGTCAGGTCGAAGTTCGTCAGCCGGTCAGACCGGGACTGGACCAGGCCGGAGAACGCAAAGATCTGGCGGGGCACGTCGGCTGACACCCCGGCAGCGTAGGTGGACGCAGACGTCGCGCGACCGCGGACAGGCCAGCCTTGCGTTACGATCACTCACGATATATCGTGATAGCACGCAACCATGCGTGAGATGAAGGAGAACGACCATGCACGACACCACTGAGGGCGGGTCCCGGACCCGTCACGGCAGACCACGCCGGACCGACGCGCACCACCGACACGGCGGTTTCGGGCCGTTCGGGGGACTCGGGCCGGACGGGCCCCAGTTCGGTCCCGGCCACCTCGGCCGGCGCGGCCGCGAACGGCGTACCGCTCGAGGGGACATCCGGACCGCGATCCTGGCGCTGGTCTGCGAGCAGCCGCGACACGGTTACGAGATCATCCAGGCCATCGAGGTGCGCTCCGGCGGCCACTGGCGTCCCAGCCCCGGGTCCATCTACCCCACCGTGGCCCAGCTCGAGGACGAGGGCCTGGTCGACACCGAGAAGGTCGAAGGCCGGCGGATGGTGACCCTCACCGCGGCGGGCACCGCGTACGTCGACGAGCACCGGGCCGAGATCGACGGCGTGTGGGACAAGGCCGGCGGATCGGCGGACGAGCCCACCGCCCAGCTACGCACGGAGGTACAACAGCTGGTCGCCGCCGTGCGACAGGTCGCCGGTGTGGGCGGACCGGACCAGATCGCGGCTACGGTCACCGCGCTGGCCCAGGCCCGCAAGGCGATCTACCGCCTGCTGGCCGAATAGAGCACGCCCTCAGACGCTGATCCCCAGGCACCTGCCGGTGCCCTGGCCCCACCCGGCCGAGGCCGGGTTGACGACCGTGATCGGCAGATCGACTCCCCGGCCGCGGGTCAGTTCCACGGAGATCACCGCCGTGATGGTCGTCGAGTCGACCGCGATCGCGTTCGTGAAGCGCACCCCGGCCGGGCCCTGCACCGTCACGCCGTTGACGAAGCCGGTGCCGGTGATCACCACCGGCAGCGTGCTGCCGCGGAGCACCAGCGGGGGAGTCATGGCCACCACGGTGGGACCGGCCAGCACCCGGTAGCAGTCGAGGCACATCGTCGTACCGCCGTCGAGGTTGGTCACCTTGATGTCGTAGTCCCCGACCGTCGCCGTCTGGGCCACCGACACCGTCACCCGCAACGCCGCAGACGACACGTACTCGGTGGACCTGACGCCCACGCCCGAGCCGCCCACGAAAACCGGCTTGGCGCCGGGCGCGAAGCCGGTGCCGGAGACGGTGATCACGCGTTCGGTCGCCCCGGTCGCCAGAGCGGGAGCCGCCCCGGTAGCCGCCGGTGCCGGCGTGACCCGCAGGCAGCCGGCGCAGGTGCTCGAGCCCGATCCCGGGGTCGTCACGGTGACGTCCCGTGGGCCGGCCTCGGCGGTCGCCCAGGCGTTCAAGCTGACCCGCAGCGTCGCCTGGTCGACGTACTGCGTGGATACGACGACCACGCCCCGCCCGGACACCGACACCGTGCTCGTGGGATGGAACCGCTGCCCGTGCAGGGTCAACACGCGGGCAGGGGCACCGATCCCGACCGTCCCGGGCGTCAGCCCGGTCAGCTCCGGCGCAGGCACCGCGTCGTCGTCGTACTCGATCGTGGCGATGGCCATCGTGGTCGCCAGCCTGGCGTTGACCGGGCCGGACAGCGCGAGCCCGAAGGCCTGTGCCGGCGCTGCGTCGGCTCCCGGCAGCACGATCACGGTGACCGACAGCGAGGTCGTGTTGGGCGGGAAGCGCAGCGTCCCCGAGGCCGGCTCGTAGTCCGAGCCGGCAACCGCAGTGCCGTCGACCGTGGCGTAGTCGACCGTCGTCTCGACACCGCTGGGGGCATCGAGGCGGACCTCGAACGCCGCCTCCACCGGACCGGCGGACCCCACGCGCGGGCTGATGTCGGCCGCCGAGATCAAGGTGGCCACCTCGAGGCAGACGCAGCGGGCCGAACCGGATCCGGCGGTGGCCGGGTTGACCACCGTCACCGGGATCTCCTGACCCTTGGCGCGGGTCGCGCTGACCGTCAATGGTCGCGGTGATCGTGGTGTCGTCGATGACCTGTACGCCGCCGAACGAGACGTCCATCGGTGCTATGAGGCTCGCCCCCGTCACGAAGCCGGAGCCGCTCAGCGTCACCTGCTGCGCGCTGCCACGAGCCGCCACAGCCGGGTCCATCCCGGTCAGGGTCGGTCCCGGCACCACGGTGAAGCAGCCCGTGCAGACGCCCAGGCCGTCGTCCGGATTGGTGACCCGGATGTCCCACGGACCCAGGGTCGCCACGTCGTACACGGTGACGGTCAGCTCGAGGGTCGTCGACGAGACGTAGCGCGAGCTGGCCGCCAGACCCGACCCGCCGGTGAGCCTGGCCGTGCTGCCCGGCTCGAAGTCGGTTCCGGTCACTGAGAGCACGACGTCGGTCGCACCGACGGCGAGCCACTCCCCCCCGGCTCCGGTTGGGACGCTGGGTCACCGTCAGGCACGCCTGGCAGGTGTCCGCCCCGAGGCCGGGGTTGGTCACTGTCACGTCGTTCGCGCCCGTGGTGGTCGCGGCCGTCCCGCTCAGCGTGACCGCGATCGTGGTGGCGTCGACGTACTGCGTGGCGTCCAGGCGCAACCCGGTACCGGCCACGGTCACGACGGAGGACTCAAGGAAGTGCTCACCGGTGATCGTGCGCTGCACCTGGTAGGCGCCGAGCCCGATGCTCATCCCGCTCACCCCGGTCACGACCGGGCGGTCGGTGCCTCCTGTTCGTGGTCGATCCTGCCGGTCGCCGCGCCCCGGGCGAGTTCGCCGCCGACGGGGTCACTCAGAACGAGGGCAAAGGTCTCCTGCGGCTAGGGCAGCAGGTCCTCGACGATCGTCACCACAACGGTCTGTTGCTGCACCCCGGGCGGGAAGACCAGCACGCCCGAGGCCGGGAAAAATCCAGCATCGCCGACGCCGTTTCCTCGACCGTCTCGTAGGCGACGGTCACGTCCTGTGTGCTCGGCTCGTCCAGGGCGACGTCGAAGGTCATCGGCGTGTCCCCGGCCGGTCCGACGAATGCCTGCCCGTCGGCGGCGGTGACTTGGCTGAGCTGCTTGACCGTGATGGTGATGCTCGTGGCGCCGTACGTGACCGCGTAGTAGTTGCCCCCGGGCAGGTTGACGCCGGTGACGGTGGTGAAGGTCCCGCTGCGGAAGGACATCGTCACGACGGTGAATGTCGCCCCGCGGGCGGGGGTGTAGCCCGCGGCGGTGTCCAGCCGCAGCGTGCCGTTGAGGGTGGCATTGCCCGCCACAGCGAGCTTTCCCGCGTTGCCGGGCCCGCTGATGTCGATCTCCAGTACGCCGCTCGGGGTGGGGTTGTACTGACCATTGACGGTCAGTGTCATCGCCGGGCGGATAGTCCCGGCACCGTCGATGCTGCCGACCCGGCCGGGTCCGCTCAGCGTGCCGCCGTCGATGTCGATCGCTCCGGGCCCGTCGGCCGCGGCCAGGGTGGCGCCGGACTGCACGATCGTGCTGCCCGCGGTCTGCCGGTAGGACTTGGGCTTGAACGTGTTCGCGGTGACCGTGATGGTGCCGGTGTTGGTCACCTGCGTCTGCGGGGTCAGCAGCTGGTTGAGGTTCAGTGACCCGGAGTTCGTCTGCAGCTGGAGCAGTGCGCGGGTGCCGGCAGGGGTGACGAGATCGCCCGGGGTGACGATCCGGATCGTGCCGGCGTTGGTGACGATGTTGCCCGGCACCTGCAGGATGCCGCCGGTGACGACATAGTTCCCGCCGGTGAGCCGGCCACTGGCCAGGTTCGTCAGGTTGGCGAACTCGATGCGCCCCTTGGCCATCTCGACCTGGCCGTCGTTAGTCGTACGCGTGTTGAAGTGGTACTCCTGCGCGGTGCCAGGGAGTTCGCCGTCGATCAGGCCGCCAGCCGCGTTGCGCACCAGGACCCCGGAACTGCCGTCGCCTTCGACGGTGCTGCCGCACGGCAGCTTCCAAACCCCCTCGTTGATCAGCGTGGCGCCCTTGCGCAGGTCGATCGGCGCCGTGCAGTCGACGTGGGTCATCGTGCCGAGGTTGCGCAGGTCGGCGCCGCCGTCGATGACCAGGCCGTCGATCGTCGCGGTCCCGGACGGGGCCACCGTGACGGTTCCGCCCCCGGTGATCGTGGCCCCGGGCGCCGCCGTCAGCGTGGTGACCGTCGGGTTGCCCGTGAGCAGCCCGGACTGTACGTCGATGCTGGCGACGCTCACCGCAGGGTCGACGTGCACCCTGCCACCGGTGACGACCACGGTCTGGCCGCCGCTCAGCGTGCCTGGCCTGATCCACAACCCACCCCCGGGAGCGACCAGCAGCCGCGCGTTGCTGCCGAGGTTGTAGCTGCCGTCGGGGCTGCCGAGCGGGCGGATGATGAGGCTGCCGTTGGGTATCTCGACCCGGCCGTGGTTCTCGAACGGTCCGGTCAGGTGGTACGTCGCGGCGGCGGCCTGGGTGACCTGGATCGTCGCCCCGGCGTCGTTGACGATCTTGGAGCCGTTCGTGCCGTCGGAGTAGATCTGCATCCCGCAGTCGCTGGCCGCGACCAGCCGTCCGGCGTTCTGCAGTACGCCGCCGTTGTACAGGTACACGAAGTCGTAGCAGCCGTCATGGGTGAGCTGGCCCTCGACGACCAGCCGCCGCCCGTCGCTGACCACCAGGCCGTTCGTGGCGACATTCATCCCGGTGACCAGAGTCGTCGTCCCGCCGCCCTCCAGGATGGCGTTGTCGGTCAGCGACGGTGCGCCGGTCAGGGTGTGATCGGCCGTGCCGCGCAGGACACCGCCCTCGAGCAGCTCGAGGTTGTTGATCACCGAGTCGAATGCTCCACTGCCCGAGCCGACGGTGAGCACGCCGCCGTGGACGCGCAGCGTGGGGCGGGTCGTTCCGTTGACGCCGAAGTCGATTCCGGCCACCGTGCGGTTGTAGGAGAAGTACTCGACGGTGGTGCGCGCAGGTGCTGTGGCCATACAGGCCATGTCAGTACCGAGCGGAACGCGCCCCGTGCCAGCGCCGGCGGCGGTCGCGGCCCAGTTCGTCGGCACCGTCCAGCTCGTGTCCGTGGCCCCGGTCCAGAACACCGAGCAGGTTCCGGCATTCGCCGTCGCCGGGTCCGCGGTGGCCCCGGTCCAGAGCAGGGCGAGCGCAGCGCCGGCCAGAACGGAGCCGGTGGTCAGCAGGAGCCGCCGGGGCACGGCCGGAAGCGTCCAGACGCTCGCCGCACGAGGGCAGGCCGAAGTACTCGAAAGTTCCAAGGTGGGGATCCTGCCGTCGGGCGCGACCACAACCGTCGCGCTTTGCAGGCGCATAGTAGCGGTCGGATTGGCACTACGTAGTGACCTTGTTACATACCGTGGTCACGATTCAATCACGATATGTAATCAATCACTTACGTCGAGTAGCTTGGCGGTGCCACCGTTCCACCGCTCACCCCCTCCCGCGCATTTGGAGTCCGATGCCCCCTGCCTCGACCGCGAGCACGTCGGTCCTGATCGACGATCAGCAATTGCACGTGTTGAGGCGAGCGACCTACGGTCCGACGCCCGAGCTGTTGGCCGACATCCGGGCCCGCGGCACGAACGCGTGGCTGTCCGAGCAGCTGGCTCCCCTGTCGATCGGCGACTCGGCGATGGACGCCGTCGTCGCGCGGTTCCCGCTGGTGAACGCCGCGATCAGCACGCTCAACGCGCTGGCCCAGCCGCGGGAGGCGAGCCTGCAGCTGCAGCAGTGCACGATCGCGCGGCAGGTCTGGAGCAAACGCCAGCTCTTCGAGGTGATGGTCGAGTTCTGGAGCAACCACCTCAACGTGCTGACCCCGCACCCCGCGACGTACACCCTCAAGCCGGTCGAGGACCGCGCGGTGATCCGCAAGCACGCCCTCGGTCGCTTCGAGAACCTGCTCGTCGCCGACGCGCGGAGCCCGGCGATGCTGCACTACCTGATGAACAACGAGTCCGAGGCCGCGGACCCGAACGAGAACTACGGGCGCGAGCTGCTCCAGCTGCACACCGTGACCCCGAGCGCGCGCTACACCGAGACCGACGTCCGCGACAGCGCCCTCGTCCTGACCGGCCGCTCCACCGACGGCAAGGGCACCTTCGTCTACAAGTCCGAATTGCACTACGTCGGACCGGTCCGCGTCCTCGGCTGGTCGTCGGCCAACGCCTCGGCCTCCGGTGGGCTGGCCGTGGGGGACAGCTACCTGCGCTACCTCGCCCGGCACGAGCACACCGCCCGCAACCTGTCGCGCAAGCTGGCCCTCCGGTTCGTCAGCGACGACCCGCCGCAGTCCCTGATCGACAACCTGACCGAGGTGTGGTTGGACACTGGCGGCGCCATCGTCCCGTGGTTGCGCGCGTTGTTCACCTCACCGGAGTTCGCCAACTCGATCGGCCAGAAGAACCGCCGCCCGGGCGAGGATGTGGTGGCCAGCGCCCGCGCCCTGAAGTTCCAGCCGCCGACGTTGCCGAGCAACAGCCCGCTCGTCGACCTGCTCAACGACTGCGGCCGCTTCGGGCACGCGCCGCTGGGCTGGGGGCCGCCGAACGGCTATCCCGACATCCTGGACGGCTGGTGGTCGGTGGGGACGACCCTGGGGCGCTGCAACGTGCACCGCCAGTTCACCCGCGGCTACCCCACGGGCCTGCCGCGTCCGCCCCTGCGGGACCTGCTGGCCGGGCCGAGCATGAGCACGCTCGGTGCGGTCGTCGACCGGCTCACCGACACGCTGACCGCCCAGCGCTTCCGCGACGACCACCGCAACGCCCTGCTGGCCTATGCCGGGTGGTCGGCCAGCGCGCCCTACGACCAGAGAGCAGTGGACAAGATGTTGCCCGACCTGACCGAGCTGGTCCTGAACTCGGCCTACCGGAGCCTGCGATGAGCGCCCCCACCGCGGTGTGGCGCCGTCCGGACTGGATCTGCGCGGAGTCCGAGCGGGTCAAAGCCGGCCTGGCCGAGCAGGAGCGCAGCTGGTCGCGGGGATTCACCCGGCGCTCGTTCCTAGCCGGCTCGGGCATGGTGCTCGCGGCCTCGCTGGGCAGCCAGCTGGTGACGACGCGGCACGCGTACGCCGCCGAGGGCACCGGCAAGACGCTCGTCGTGATATTCCTACGCGGCGCCCTGGATGGGCTGGCCACCGTCGTGCCGGCCAACGACCCGAACTACCGCGCGGCCCGGCCGGTGATCGGCATCCCCGACAGCCAGCTGCTCCAGCTGGACGCCACGTTCGGCCTGCACCCGTCGCTGAGCCCGCTGATGCCGCTGTGGAACAGCGACAAGCTCGCCTTCGTCCACTCCGTCGGGGCCCGCGACTCCAACCGGGACCATTTCGCCTCGCAGTCGATCATGGAACGCGGCACGGCGACCCTGAGCTCCAGCGACGGCTGGCTGGACCGGGTGCTGGCCAAGGACGGGCCGGGCACGACCTTCCGGGCCGTCTGCGAGGGTCCGAGCGTGGTCGAGGCGCTCAAGGCCTCGCGTGACGCGGTGGCCATGCGCGGCATCGACTCGCTGACCTTCAACAACCCGTCCGCGAAGATCGCTGATGCGTTGCGGACGCTGTACACCGGCCTGGACGCACCGGTCGGCGCCCTCATGGAGCACACCCTGACGGCCGTGGCCGATTCCGGCCCGATCAAGGGCACGCCAAAGACGCCGCAGAACGGCGCGCGGTACCCGGCCAACGCCTTCGGCGACGCCCTGGCCGACGTCGTGCGCCTGGTCCGCTCGAACTGCGGGCTGCGTGCGGCCACCGTCGACCTCGGCGGGTGGGACCTCCACAGCGAGGCCGGCACGGTGACGGCCGGCGCGCAGACGTCGCACCTGACCGAGCTCGGCAGCGCGCTGTCGGCGTACACGACCGACCTCGGAACCCGGATCTCCGACGTGACGACGGTCGTCATCTCGGAGTTCGGCCGGCGGGTGGAGCAGAACAGCAGCGGCGGCACCGACCACGGTTTCGGCGGGCTGATGATGCTCATCGGCGGCGCCGTCAGGGGTGGCCAGATGCACGGTGCCTGGCCCGGCCTGGCCGAGGCCGACCTGACCAGCGGCGGCGACCTCGACATCCGCAATGACTACCGCGACGTGCTCGGCGAGGTGGCCCTCAAGGCCCTCGGCCTCGGCGACATGAGCGGCATCTTCCCGGGCTACACAGTCAACCCGCTGGGGGTCATGCGCTGACCCGCTCGGGTCACCAGGCGGCGCGCAGCGGGTAGTCCGCTGCCCCGCTAACGTGGGGCTTGACCCCGAGTACCTGGTGCAACTGGATGTGGTTGCGTTCGAACCCGACCTGTGAGCCGGCCATGTACAGCGCCCAGACCCGGGCCCGGTTGGGGCCGACCTCGGCGAGGGCGTCGTCCCAGTGCGCGTCGAGGTTGGCGCACCACCGGGCCAGGGTCAGCGCGTAATGCTCGCGCAGGTCCTCCAGGTGCCGCAACTCGAAGCCGGCGTTCTGCATCACCGAGGCGATCGCTCCGACGCCCATCAGTTCGCCGTCGGGGAAGACGTAGCGCGGGATGAAGCCGACCGCCTTGATCCGTTGGGTGGTCGTCGGCCGGGTGATGCAGTGGTTGAGCAACCGGCCGCCGGGCCGCAACCGGGCGTACAGCCGGCCGAAGTACGCGGGCAGTTCGCGCTGACCTATGTGCTCGGTGAGCCCGATCGAGGAGATCGCGTCGTACTCCTGCGTCGGGGCGTCGCGGTAGTCCAAGTGGCGCACCTCGGCCAGCCCGCCCAAGCCCAGCTCGGCGATCCGGCGCTGGCCGAACTCCGCCTGCTGGCGCGACAGGGTGACCCCGAGCGCTTGGACGCCGTACGTCGATGCGGCGTGGATCACCATGCCACCCCAGCCGCAGCCGACGTCGAGCAGCCGCATCCCCGGTGCCAGCCCGAGCTTGCGGGCCACCAGGTCGTACTTCGCCGCCTGCGCTTGCTCCAGCGTCGAGTCCTCGGTCGGGAACACCGCGCAGGTGTAGGTCATCGACTCACCCAGCACCCACCGGTAGAACCGGTTGGACACGTCGTAGTGGTGCGAGACGGCGGTGGAGTCCCGGCGCCGGGAGTGCCGCCAACCGTGCAGCCGCACCTCCTCGGCCGGCGGTTCCACGGGACGCAGCGTGTGCAGGCCGAGGTCGCGCAGAGCGGCCAGCCGGTCGGCGAGCGGGACCTCGCCGATGCCGTCACCGGTCAACAGCAGCAGGAGGGCGTGCAGGTCCCCCTTGACCTCCAGGTCCCCCGCGACGAACGCGCGGGCGAGCCCGAGCTCGTTGCGCGAACCGACCAGGTAGTGCAGGGCCCGCTCGCGCACCACCGTGATCCTCACCTCGGCGTCGAGCGGGCCGGCCGAACTGCCGTCGTAGGCGTCGAACCCGATGGGCACACCACCGAGCGTTCGGTACAGCGCCTCGGAGATGGTGCCCCTGGCGCCCCCACCACCCGACGCGTGCTGTAGCACCTTGGTGCCCGACGAGCTCATGCCCGCTCCTTCTTCCTAACGGCTCCGGACGGTCTTGCCGTACAGGTCGAGCAGCCGGCCGGCAGGGTCGTAGCGCTGCTTGAGCCGGTCGTACGCGGCCCCGTTGTACGTCGCCCAGAACTCCGGCTCCGGGTAGAACGATGTGGAGTACAGCGACTTGCGGCCGCCCAGTCGAGCGACTTCTTGCTCCACGCGGCGGTTGTGCGTGCCGTCGGACTCGCCGGCCCGCAGTGGCACCGTCGACCAGAAGCCGATGTTCACGTACAGCGTGTCAGGGTCCAGCTCGTACAGGTCCCATCGCCGCTCCGGATCGCGCTGCTGCAGCGGGCAGAGCCAGACCGGTGCGATCCGGGTGTCCGCGTGCAACCAGGCGAGGAACTCGGCGGCGTGTTGTACCGGCACCTCGACGTCCTGCACGACGCGCTCCTCCGCGGGCAGGCCGCGGAGCGCCGACAGCCTGGTCCAGGCGCCGTAGCGGTGCTCCAGGGCGATGACCCGCCAGTAGCTGTCCGAGCGCAGGTAGCGCTTGGGGATCAGCCGGCGGACCCAAGGCACCTGTACGCCGAAGGCCCGCGAGCACCAGAACCAATCGGTGTCCCACCGCCACAGGTAGTCCCGGACCGTGAGGTAGTCCGCACTGCGCTGTCGCACGGACCGGTAGTAGATCCCCATTCCGGTGTAGTCGCTGATGTACGGCGCCGCGTCGACGAAGCTGCCCACGGAGAGCACCAGCTCGTGCGGGGAGAACATGGTGGCATCGACGAAGTCCGCCGGTGCGCCGTCGAGCTCCCGGTCCCTGCACACCCGCAGGAGCCGGTCGGCCAGCTCGTCGGCGGAATCGACCCGGATGTGCCGCACCCGGACGTAGGGGCGCACCGGCTCCAGCTCGATCCGCAGCCGCAGCGCATAACCGAGCGTCCCGTAGGAGTTGGCGAAGCCGAAGAACAGGTCGCGGTGCTCGCCGTCCGGGGTGACGGTGAGGACTCGGCCGTCACCGGTGAGCACGTCCATGTCCAGGACCGATTCGTGCGGCGTGCCGTTGCGGTAGGAGGTGGCCTCGATGCCCAGGCCGGTCACCGCTCCACCGAGGGTGATGGTCTTCAGCTGCGGTACGACCAGCGGCATCAGGCCGTACGGCAGCGTGGCGTCGACGAGATCCTCGTACGTCGTCATACCCAGGACGTCGGCCGTGCGGGCCACCGGGTCGATCGACAGCACCCCGGAGAAGCGGCTGACGTCGAGCCGGTGGGCCGCCTGGGTGCGGTGCCGGAAGAGGTTGGAGGTGCGCTTGGCCAGCCGCACGGGCTGTCCGGGCGGTAGTGCCTCGTACTGCGTCCGCAGCCGCACCACGGCGTCGTCATAGCCAGCCCGCCGGGCTGTCTGCTCGTCGTCCCGTACCGGCGCACCTGCTCCAGCCACGGCGCCCTCCTCCACGGGCAGCATTGTTGCCGACCGGCTACTGCAGGGTGTTCACGGGGCCGACCCGGCGAGTCCATCGCGTCGTCGCCGGTCATCAGCCCCTGTTTCCTAGCCTCCGACGCATGACCTCTACCCCCCATTCCGTCGCCCGAACCGAGACCTTCGAGGCTGTCTTGACCCGCCGGGTGTCGCGCCGGTCGATGCTGCGCGCCGGCGTTGTCGTCGGCGCCGGGGCCGCCGTGCACTCGGCCTTCGGTACCGGGACCGCTGCGGCCGCACCCGCCGCCGACGGCCACCCGTTCGCCCTGGACTTCCCGCCGCTGGAACCGCCGGTCCCGATGCCCTTCGACGACACCGCGCTGGCCGCCGGGTTCACGAGCGAGGTGCTGATCCGATGGGGGGACGGACTCTTCGACGGGATGCCGGCCTTCGACGTCGACGCCCAGACGGCGAAGCTGCAGGCGCAGCGCTTCGGCTTCAACTCCGACTGGACCGCCTTCTTCCCGCTGGTCCGCGGGGGCGTGGACACCGGCCGGGACGGCCTGCTGTGGGTCAACCACGAGTACACCGACGGCCTGATGATGTTCCGCAGTTACGACCCGGACAACCCGACCAAGCAGCAGGTCGACATCGAGCTGGCCGCGCACGGTGGCAGCCTGGTCAGGGTCCTGCAGGGGGGCGGCGGTACCTGGCGCTTCCTGCGCGGCGAGCGCAACCGGCGGGTGACCGCATACACGCCGATCCAGCTCACCGGGCCGGCCGCCGGCGACCCGGCGCTGCGCACCTCCGCCGACCCGACCGGCCGGCTCGTGCTGGGCACGTTGAACAACTGCGGCGGCGGGGTCACCGGCTGGGGCACGCTGCTGACCGCGGAGGAGAACTTCGACCAGTACTTCGCCAACAACGACGCGCTGCCCGAGGGCAAGTACAAGGCGCTCAACCAGCGCTTCGGCGTACCGGGCGGCGAAAGCGGCCGCAAGTGGGAGCGCTTCTACTCCCGCTTCGACCTGGCGCAGGAACCGAACGAGCCACACCGCTTCGGCTGGGTGGTCGAGATCGACCCGTTCGATCCGCAGTCCCGGCCGCGCAAGCGCACCGCGCTGGGCCGGCTCAAGCACGAGGCCGCCGCCGGGGTGTCGGCTAAGGACGGCCGATGGACCGTCTACAGCGGGGACGACGCCCGCTTCGAGTTCGTCTACAAGTTCGTTACCCGCGACCGGGTGCGTGACGGTGGCTTCGCGGCCAACCGGGACCTGCTCGACCACGGCACGCTGTACGTGGCCCGGTTCAACGACGACGGCTCGGGCGACTGGCTGCCGCTGGTCTTCGGTACGGGCCCCTTGACCCGGGCCAACGGCTTCACTTCGCAGGCTGACATCCTCATCCGGGCCCGTGACGCCGGGACGGCACTGGGCGCGACGGCGATGGACCGGCCGGAGGACATCGAGCCCAACCCGGTCATCGGCAGCGTGTACATCGCGTTGACGAACAACGACCGGCGCGGCACCGAGGGCAACCCGCCCACCGACCCGGCGAACCCACGGCCGGTCAACACTGCCGGGCACGTCATCGAGCTGGTCGAGGACGGCCAGGACGCCGCGGCGACGTCGTTCCGCTGGGACATCCTGCTGCTCTGCGGCGACCCGGAGGATCCGAGCACCTACTACGGCGGCTTCGACAAGTCCCAGGTCAGCGAGATCGCGGCACCGGACAACCTGGCGGTGGACTCCCTGGGCCAGCTGTGGATCGCCACCGACGGCGCGCCGCGTGTGCTGCCGATGAACGATGCAGTCGTCGGGCTGCCGGTCATCGGCCCGGAGCGCGGGCGGACCCGGCAGCTGTTTGCCGGCGTGTTCGGCTCGGAACTGACCGGGATCTACTTCAACTCCACCGAGACGACCATGTTCGTGGCGGTGCAGCACCCGGGCGAGGGCGGGACGGTCGACGAGCCCACCAGCCGCTGGCCCGACCCCGCCGGCGAGGTGGCCCGCTCGTCGGTGGTGGCGATCCGCCCCGCCTGACCGGCTCGCGCCTACCCCGACGGGTGACAGGGTGGGCGCGTGCCGGTGGATGTGGTGGTGGTCGCCGCGGCGGTCCTGGACGGCGCCGGCCGGGTGCTGGTCGCGCAGCGGGCGTACCCGCCCGAGCTGGCCGGGCAGTGGGAGTTCCCGGGCGGCAAGCTGGAACCCGGCGAGCAGGAGTCCACGGCGCTGGTCCGGGAGCTGCGCGAGGAACTCGGCGTCGACGTCAGGGCGGGCCGCTTCCTGGGCGAGGTTCCGCTGCCCGGCGGTCACCGGCTGCGGTTGTGGAGCGCCCGGTTGACCGGCGGTACGCCGCACCCGCACGAGCACGCGGAGCTGCGCTGGGTCACCGCGGCCGAACTGCCCGGCCTGGACTGGCTAGAGCCGGACCGGCCGTTGCTGCCCGTTCTGGCTGAGCTGCTCACGGGCAGCGGTAACTGATCGGCGCCGGCGCGCTGGTCAACCGATCCGGACCGAGCACCGCCAGCGTCGCCGTACCGGTCAGGGGACCGCCGCCGGTCACGGTGAACTCCAGCCTCGCCTGTGCGCGGCGTTGACCGTCCGCGACTGCGACGGACAAGACGTCGGTACGCCGTCCGTCCGGCCGGGTCCACTGCAGCCGCAGCTGGCCGGACGCGCCGTTCGTTCGCACGACGGCCACGAACTCGAAGTCCGTGCGGGGACACTGGCCGACCGACGGCGTCACCTCGAGCGCCATCCCCTCGACCTGGAGCCGGTCCGGCCCCGCCCGCACCACGAGGACCACCGCCACGACGACCGCCACAATGGCCGCCACGATGGCGAGGAGCGCGAGCTGGGCGGGGGAGCGCCACCGTCGCCGTGCCGCCGGGACGCCCGGTCGTGGTGCGCCGAGCGTCGTACGGGGCAACGGGTCCACCTGCGTCGTGTCGTCGCCGACCGGCCGGTGCGCCGCCGGCGGCGGCCAGTCGCTCTCGGGCACCGCGGCGAGCCGGGTGGCCAGCGCCACCGCCGGGAGC